>NZ_JBHVDX010000086.1:0-38433 GCF_042802555.1 Streptomyces sp. NPDC057474
GGCCGGTGGTGGCCGGGGCGGGCTCGAGGCCGGTGGTGGCCGGGGCGGGCTCGAGGCCGGTGGTGGCCGGGGCGGGCTCGAGGCCGGTGGTGGCCGGGGCGGGCTCGAGGCCGGTGGTGGCCGGGGCGGGCTCGAGGCCGGTGGTGGCCCCGCCCCCCGGGCGGGTCGGGTCCGTGCCGGGCGCCGGGGGACGCGGGGACGCCTGATCGCCCTCGCCCTGGCCCGCCGGCGTCGCCAGGGCGCGGCGGTCGGTCTTGCCGTTCGGCAGCAGGGGGATGCGGGCAACCCGATGCAGGCGGGCGGGGACCATGTGGGACGGGAGCAGGGGCTTCAGGGCCGCGCGTACCTGCGCGACCTCGGCGTGCGTCACCACGTGGGCCACGATCTGCAGGCTTCCCCGCGCGTGGCGGGAGACCTGGACCGCGGCGTCCTGGACGGCCGGCAGCGACAGCAGCGCCGCGCGCACCTCGCCCAGCTCGACCCGGTTGCCGTTGATCTTGACCTGGTCGTCGAGGCGGCCCAGGTGGGTGAGCGTGCCGCCCGGCAGCAGACGGACCAGGTCGCCGGTGCGGTAGACGGTGTCGGTGCGGCCGTCCAGCTGCAGGGTGCGGTAGCGGTCGGCGGTGCGCCCGGGGTCGCCGACGTAGCCGTCGGAGACGGTGCCGCCGCCGATCCACAGCTCGCCCGGTGCCCCCGGCGGCAGCTCCCGCAGGAACTCGTCGAGCACGTGGCAGCGGACGTTGTCGAAGGGCACGCCGATCGGTACCTCGGCGCGGCGGGTCCAGGAGGAGTCGTCGCCGCGGGCCCAGGAGAAGACGGTGGAGTACGAGGTCTCGGTCGGGCCGTAGGCGTTGTGCAGCCGGGCCGGGTGCGTCGCCTCGAAGGCGGTGCGCAGTTCGTTGGGCAGTGACTCGCCGGTGGAGACGACCGTGCGCAGGGTGCGGTTGGCGGGGAACGCCTCGGCCTCGAGCAGCAGGCGCAGCTGGGAGGGGACGGCGTGCAGCAGCGTGACGCCGTGCCGGTCGAGGGTCTGTGCGAGCAGGTCGGGGTCGCGTTCGGCGTCCGGCGGCGCCACGACCAGCCGGGCGCCCGCCACCAGGGCGACGAGCATTTCGTGGGCGCTGACGTCGAAGGTGAACGGTGCCTTGAGGAGCATCGCGTCGTCGGGGCCGATGCCGAAGTGCCGGATGGCGGCGAGGACGTCGGTGACCAGGGCGCGGTGGCTGAGCTGGACGCCCTTGGGGGTGCCGGTGGAGCCGGAGGTGTACAGGATGTGCAGCGCGTCGGCGGGCCGGGGAGCGGTCACGGCCGCCGCGCCCGGCCGCGCCAGCCCGGCCAGCGGCGCCTGTTCGGGGCCCGCCGGGCAGGACCCGGCGGTCTCGGGGGTGACGATGGCCAGGCGCATCGCGCTGTTGTCGACGATGTGGCGGCGCCGCGCCTGGGGGTGGGCGGCGTCCAGCGGCACGTACGCGGCACCGGTGCGCAGGACCGCGAGCATCGCGGCGACGGCCTCGTCACTGCGCGGCAGCAGGATGCCCACCCGGTCGCCGGCGCGCACGCCGCGGGCGACGAGCCCGGCGGCGTACCCCTCGATCCGGGCGTCCAGTTCACGGTAGGTCCAGCGCCGGTCGCCGAACTCGACGGCGACGGCGTCGGGGCGGGCCTGTGCGACGCCGCGGATGAGCGTGTCGATGTCCGTGTCGTCGACGGGGTGGTCGGTGGCGTTGAGGAAGCCGAGGGCGGCGCGGGCTTTGGGCCCGATCCCGTCGAGTTCGGTGACAGGGCTGTCGGGCCGGCGCACCAGTTGCGCGGCGAGGGTGGTGAGGTGCTCGGTGAACGCCTCGGCGGTGGCGGCCTCGATGCGGGAGGCGTCGTACTTGAGGCGGCCGCGCAGGGTGCCCCCGCCCTCGTACAGCTCCAGCGTGAGCAGGCCGAGGCCGGGGGTGGGCACGTCCTGGCGCCAGTGGGCGCGCAGTCCGCCGCGCAGTGCGACGCCCTCGCCGGCGGCGGCGCTCGTATCGGCCCAGCTGTGCAGCACGAAGGTGCAGTTGAAGGGCCCGGCCGCGGCCGGGCGGGGGGCGAGCTTGGCGATGCGGGGGAACGGCAGGCGCGAGTGGTCCACGGCGCGGGCCAGTTCGCTCTGCACGCCGGTGACGAACGCGGCGGCGGTCATGTCCGCGTCCTGGGCCGGGGCGACCACCAGGAGCGTACGGACGAAGTGGCCGACGGTGCGGTCGAAGCGCGGGTCGGTACGGGCGCCCAGCGGGACGCCGACGGCGGGCGCGGCCTGGCGGCCGTACGTGCCCAGGGCCTTGAGGTAGGCGGCGAGGAGCACGGCGGCGGCGCCGGTGCGGCGGGACCGGGAGAACGCGGTGATCTCGCCCCAGAGTCCGGCGTCCAGCTCCAGTGGGACGGCCGCCTCGAGTGGGGTGCCGGTGTCCGGGGTGTCCGGGGTGTCCAGGGGGAAGTCGACGGTGAGGTCGGCGCCGTCGAGCCGCTCGCGCCAGTACGCCTCGGCGGCGGGGGTGTCCTGTCCGGCCTCGCGGGCGCGGGCGCTGACATAGGCGCCGAATCCGGTGGGGGCGCCGCCGGGCACCTCCTCGTACTCGTACGCGGCGAGCAGGTCGGCGAGGAGGATGCCGGTGGACTCGCCGTCGACGACGAGGTGGTGGACGACCAGCAGGAGCGTGTGGTGCTCGGGGCCGTGGCCGATCAGGACGGCGCGCAGCACTCCGTCGCGCTCCAGGTCGAGTTCCTGGCGGGTGTCGGCGAGCAGTGCCCGGGCGGGCCACCGGCCGCCGTCGGGGGTGGCGGCGGTGCGGCGCTCGAGGCGGGGGACGCGGGCCGGGTCGACGTCGAGGTACGGCAGCCCGTCGGCGGTGTCGTCGCGGACGCGCGCGGTCAGCAGCGGGTGGCGGGCGACGAGCCGGGCGAGGGCGCGCTCCAGGCCGGGGCGGTCGAGCGGGCCGCTCAGGTCGACGGCGAGCGGCACGTTGTAGGGCGATGTCCGGGGGTCGGCCCGGTGCTGGAGCAGCAGTCCGAGCTGTTCCTCGGTCAGGGGTACGGTGCCCGCCTCGTCCGCCCCTGGGCCGGCGGTCGCGGGGGGCTGCGCGCCTGGGGTCTGGAGCATGGTCATCGGGTGTCTCCTGAGTCGGGATCCGAGGCTTGGGTCGTTTCCGGGCGCACCTCGGCCCGGCGGCCCGCACCGTCCGGCACGAGTGTGGTGCGCGCCGGCGACACGTCGCTGACGTGCGGCTGATGCGGCGGGCCGCCGGCTCAGCCGCGGCCCGCGCGGGCCTGGACGAGGCCCGCGAGGCGGTCCAGGCCGGTGGCGATGTCGTGCGGGGTGAGCACGGAGTACGACAGCCGCAGCTGCCGCAGTCCGCCGGTTCCCGCGTAGAAGTGGTACATGGGGGTCCACAGCACGCCGAAGCGGCGGGCGGACTCCTCCAGGGCCTCGTCGTCGGCGGCGAACGGCACGGTGACGACGGCGAACAGGCCGCCCGCGGGCACGTTCCAGCTCACGCCGCTGTCCTGCGGGAAGCGCGCGGCGAGGCCGTCGAGCAGGGCGCGCAGATTGCGGCGGTAGACGACGGCCTCGCGGGCGCAGGCCCGTTCCATGCTGCAGTCGTTCTCCAGCAGCAGTCCGCCGATCGCGGCCTGGGCGATCGCGGAGGTGTTGAGGGTGAGCATGCTCTTGAGCTTGGCGAGCTGGTCGGCGAGCAGTCCGTTTCGGGCGATGGGCTGGTCGGCGACGACGTAGCCGATGCGGGCGCCGGGGTAGGCGGTCTTGGCGAACGAGCCGAGGTAGACGACCCGTCCGGCGGTGTCCAGGGACTTGAGGGTGGGCATGCGGCCCTGGCCGTCGTGGAACATCGAGTACGGGTTGTCCTCGATCAGCAGGAGGTCGTGCTCCTCGGCGACCCGCAGCAGGCGCTTGCGGTCGGCGAGCGACATCCGGGAGCCGCCGGGGTTGGAGAAGTCGGGGATGACGTAGCAGGCGCGCGGGTTCAGTCCGTCGGCGCGGGCCGCGGCGGCGCGGCGCGCCACGTCGTCGGGGTCGAGTCCGCCGGGTCCTTCGGGCACCAGGTGGACGGCCGTCTCGGTGAGCCGGGCCGCGCCGGTGAACCCGACGTAGGTGGGGGCGGCGGCCAGGACGACGTCGCGTTCGTCGCGGCGCAGTGCCCGCAGCAGCAGGACCATGGCCTCCTGGCAGCCGGTGGTGACGAGGACCGCCTCCGGGTCGGCCGTGAGTCCTTCGTCCGTCTGCAGCTGGCGGACGACGAGCTCGTTGATGATGCCCTTGGTGGGGCCGTACTGGAACAGGGTGCGGCGCACCTGCTCCTCGCAGAGGCCGCGCTCCTGTTCCGCGTAGCGGGTGAACAGCCGCAGATGCCGGTGGAGCGCCTCGGTGTCGTAGTAGCCCTCGTAGGGCCGGCCCGCCGCGAACGACACGGCGTCGGGGTAGTCGCCGGTGATCTCGTTGAGCAGCGTCATCGAGGTCAGCGCGGGGTCGGTGAGGCTGGCGTGGAGGTCCGCGGTGGTCAGCAGGGGTGTGGCGCGCGGGGCTTCGAGCAGCGCGGCCGCGCTCACGCGGCCGCCTTGTTCATGGCGTCGACGAGGCTCTTGGGCCGCATGTCCGTCCAGTTCTCTGTGATGTGGGCGAGCGCGCTCTCGCGGTCGGTGGCCGGCAGGGCGACGGTCCAGCCGGCGGGGACCTCCGCGAAGGACGGCCACAGGGAGTACTGGCCCTCGTGGTTGACCAGAACGAGATAGGTGCCCTCGGCGTCCTCGAAGGGGTTGCTCATGACGGTCTCCCGGTTCGTTGTGCCAGGGGGTGTGGTGAAAGTCCCGCACAGCACCCCCTAGGGATGGCGGACTGCGGGTGCGGCGGTCCCCACCCAGGCTGGCGGGGGTGACCGACGCCGGGCTGACATGTCGCTGACGAGATCGGTGATCAGGTCCAGGAGGACGGGCGCCGGGTCCTCGGCCAGGTGGAAGTGGCCGCCGGGGAAGGTCTGGTGGCGCACGGGCCCGGTGGTGGACCGGGCCCAGTCGGCGGCTTCGGCGGCGGTGAGTTCCGGATCGCCGGTGGCGCGGTGCACGCTGAGCGGGACGCCGGGAACGGGGCGGGCCGCGGGACGGTAGGTCTCGGCGAGCGCGTAGTCGGCGCGGGCGGTGCGCAGCACCAGGTCGAGCAGGTCGGGGTGGGCCAGCAGTTCGTCCGGGAAGCCTTCCAGCCGCCGCAGTTCCGCGATGAGTTCGAGGTCGGTGCCGAGGTGGACGGCGCCGGGCCGGACGCGGTGCGGTGGCGGCATGCCGGAGACGATCAGCCGCAGCGGCGGGTGCCCCGCGGTTTCCAGGCGCACGGCCGTCTCGTAGGCGGCGAGGGCGCCGAGGCTGTGCCCGTACAGGGCGACGGGCCGCTCCAGCAGCGGCCGGGCGGCGTCGGCGGCCGCATCGGCCAGGGCGTGCATGTCGGTGTGCAGCGGTTCGGCGATGCGGTCGGCGTGGCCGGGGTACTGGACGGCGTACAGCTCGACGGTGTCGGGCAGCAGGGCGGGCCAGTTCCCGTAGGCACTGGCCGAGCCGCCGCCGTGCGGGAAGCACAGCAGCCGGGTTCGGGCGCCGGGCCGGGGCAGGGGGCGGCGGTACCAGGCGGCGGTGGTGTCGCTCACGGGGCCGCTCCCCCTCGCGCGGGCCACTCCAGACGGGCCACCGCGTCAAGGACGCGCTGGACACCGGGCAGGTAGTGGGATTCCAGCAGGGGCGCCGGGTAGGGCACGTCGAAGCCGGTGACGCGGCGGACGGGGGCTTCCAGGCGGTAGAAGCAGCGCTCGGTGATCCGCGCCGTGATCTCGGCACCCGGCCCGGCGAAGCCGTGCGTCTCGTGGACCACGACGGCGCGCCCGGTGCGGTCGACGCTGGCGCACACCGTCTCCTCGTCGAACGGGGCGAGGGTGCGCAGGTCGATGACCTCCAGGCTGACCCCCTGCTCGGCGGCGGCCTCGGCGGCCTCCATGGCCACGGGCAGCGAGGGCCCGTAGGTGACGAGGGTGGCGTCGGTGCCGGGGCGGCGGACGGCGGCCCAGCCGAGCGGCCCGGTGTCGGTGGGCAGCGCGACCTCCTCCTTGTGCCAGTACAGGCGTTTGGGTTCGAGGAAGACGACGGGGTCGGGCGAGGCGATGGCGCGGCGCAGCAGCGAGTAGGCGTCGGCGACGGTGGCGGGGGTGACGACGGTGAGGCCGGGGGTGGCCATGTAGTAGATCTCGGAGGAGTCGCTGTGGTGCTCCACGCCGCCGATGCCGCCGCCGTAGGGGATGCGCACGGTCAGCGGCAGCGGCAGGGCGCCGCGGGTGCGGGCGCGGAACTTGGCGACGTGGCTGACGAGCTGTTCGAAGGCCGGGTAGGCGAAGGCGTCGAACTGCATCTCGACGACGGGCCGGTAGCCGTACATGGCCATGCCCACCGCGGTGCCGATGATCGCGGACTCGGCGAGCGGGGTGTCGAAGCAGCGTTCCTCGCCGAACTCCCGGGTCAGGCCGTCGGTGATCCGGAAGACACCGCCGAGGGTGCCGACGTCCTCGCCGAAGACCAGGGTCCGCTCGTCCTCGCGCAGCGCGTCGCGGAGTGCCGCGTTGAGGGCCTGGGCCATGGTGATCGCGGTGTCCGCGGTCATCGCCGCTCTCCTTGTGCCGCCGGCTCCGTGTCCGCGGCGAGTTCGGCCGCGAGCAGTGCCGTCTGCGCGCGCAGGTGCGGTGGCGGGTGGTGGTAGACGTGCCGGAACATCTCCATGGGGTCGCGCCGGGGCGGCTCGGTGAAGTCGCGGCGCAGTGCGGCCGTCGTCTCCTCGGCGGCGCGGGCCGCTTCGGCGATCTTCGCCTCGTCGAGGACGCCGTCGTCGAGGAGGGTGCGCTCCAGGCGGGCGATGGGGTCCTTGGCGGCCCAGGCGGCGACCTCGTCGGCGGAGCGGTAGCGGGTGTCGTCGTCGGCGTTGGTGTGGGCCTCGATGCGGTAGGTGAGGGCCTCGATGAGGGTGGGGCCGCCGCCCTCGCGGGCGCGGCGGGCGGCCTCGGTGACGGCCGCGTGCACGGCGAGCGCGTCGTTGCCGTCGATTCGGGCGCCGGTGGCGCCGTAGCCCGGGGCCTTGTCGGCGAGGGTGCGGGCGGCGGTCTGCTTGGCCAGCGGCACGCTGATCGCGTACTGGTTGTTCTGGACGAGGAAGACGACGGGTGCCCGGCGTACGGCCGCGTAGTTGACGGCCTCGTGGAAGTCGCCCTCGCTGGTGGCTCCGTCGCCGATGTAGGCGAGGGCCACCACGTCGTCGCCGCGCATCCGGGCCGCGTCGGCCAGTCCGGCGGCGTGCAGGCACTGGGTGGCCAGGGGGGTGCACTGGGGTGCCGCGCGGTGGGCGGCCGGGTCGTAGCCGCAGTGGCGGTCGCCCCGGAAGAGGGTGAGGACGTCCTCGGCGGGGATGCCCCGGGTCAGCAGTGCGACGCTCTCGCGGTAGGTGGGGAAGATCCAGTCGGTGGGGCGCAGGGCGAGCACCGAGGCGGTCTGGCATGCCTCCTGGCCGCGTGAGGAGGGGTAGACCGCGAGCCTGCCCTGCCGGGTGAAGGTGGTCGCCGTCCGGTCGAAGGCGCGGCCGGTGACCATCGCCCGGTACAGCTCGAGACCGACCTGCGCGGATACGGGGGCGGCCGGTGCCGGGACGGCCGGTGCGGGGGTGGCCGGTGCCGGAGCGGCCGGTGCGGGGGTGGCCGGTGCCGGTGCCGGGACGGCCGGTGCCGGAGCGGCCGGTGCGGGGGCGGCCGGTGCCGGGACGGCCGGTGCCGGGACGGCCGGTGCCGGGACGGCCGGTGCCGGGACGGCCGGTGCCGGAGCGGCCGGTGCCGGAGCGGCCGGTGCCGGGACGGCCGGTGCCGGGGCGTCGAGGACCGTCATCGTGGACCGCCGCCGCTCGGGCCGGCCCCGTCCGTGCCCCGGTTCCGGCTGATCCAGGTGCGCTCCAGGGTGGTGATCAGGGCGGGGCTGTGCAGCTGGCAGGCCTGCTCGTAGGCGTACTGGGCCAGGTAGCGGCGGAAGAGGTCGAAGGGCTCCTCGACGAGGTTGAGCATGCGCCGGTTGGCGCCGACGGCCGGGTGGTCCAGGCGCTCGGCGGCCGTGCGGACGGCGGTGTCCATGGCGTCGGCGGGCGCGGTCTCGTCCACGAAGAGGGATGCCTGCGGGTCGGTGGCGCGCAGCTTCCTGCCCCAGAAGATCAGCTGGCGTGAGAGCCGCGAGCCGGTCAGGTGGAGCAGCCGCATGTTGGCGACACCGGGCACCAGCCCCTCCTGCATGGCGGGCAGGCTGAACCAGGCGTCGTCGGCGGCCACGACCCGGTCCATGGTGGGCAGGATCTGCATGCCGCCGCCGATGGCGAAGGCGTCGACGGCGCCGATCCACGGCTTGTCGGCGTCCGGCCACCAGCCGTCGCCCGCCGAGTCGTCCAGGCACAGGCCGCGCACGAACTTGGCGATGTACCCGGCCTCGCGGCGCAGCAGGAAGCCCAGCAGCGAGATGTCGCCGTGGTAGAGGTGCGTGAGGTTGATGCCCGCGCTGAACACGCGGCGGCCCGCGTGGGCGGGGTGGGTCTGGGCCGCGCCGCGCAGCACGCCGACATGGCTGGCGGGGTCGAGCAGCACCAGGTCGGTGCCGGTCTCCAGTGCCTCGACGGCGGCGTCGTCCTCGGCGTTGAGGAATTCGTCGTTGCACAGCTCCAGATGGGCGATGCCGTCGTGCCGGGTGACGGTGGCGATGCCCAGGTCGGCGCGGCCGGTGAGCTCGTAGCCGAGGAGGGCGCGGCGGGCGCGCGGGGTCGGGCGCAGCATGGAGCGCAGCAGGTGGGTGCCGGCGGTGGGGGCGTTCAGGACGGCCTGGAAGAAGATGCCGACGGCGATCTCCCAGCCTTCCTTGTTGCGCTGCATGTGCCGTGCCTCGTCGGCGAGCTGGGCGCGGGTGGGCACCAGGCCCGGGAAGCGCGTGGCGGCCAGGTCGGCCAGTTCGTCCAGGCGCGGGGTGAGCGTGAGATTGTCGGTGAGTTCCGCGTAGACCCGTTCGGCGTGCACCGCGAGGAAGCGGCGGCGCACGGTGCGCGCGGCGTCGTGGGCGGCCGCCGCGTCCTGCTGCTGGGCGGCGGCGCGTTCGGCGCGCGGGGGCAGCGAGGCGATGAGCCGCATGGTGGACTCGAGGTGGGCGGTGACGGCCGCCCGGTCCTGGGCGAAGTCGCCGCCGACGGCCGGTGGACGGCCCGGCGCGGTCCGGGCGGCGCGGGCGTGGGCCGGGGCGGGCGGGGCGAGGGTGGGTGTGCGCACGGTTGGGTCTCCGATCGTTCAGTTTCCGGCCTGCGGCGCGTGGCGGTCCGCCAGCGTCCGGGCGATCACGCCCAGGGCCTCGGGCCGGGCCAGGCCGGCGTGGTCGGTGTCCAGGTGGTGCTCCTCGATCCGGCCGGTGACGTGGGGCCGCCAGGAGTCGGGGGTGAGCGCCGGGTCGGTGGGTCCGGCGGTGGCCGCGAAGAACACCAGGTCGCCCTCGAAACGCTGCGGCCCGAAGTCCGCGATGAGGCGCGTGTTGTTGAGGAAGACCGTGACCATGCGGCCGACCGCCGGGTCGTCGAGGTGGGCCAGGGCGCTGCCCGTCTCGCCCAGGCGTTGCAGTACGGCGGCCCGTTCCAGCGGTGCGTCGCCGAACGTGGCGGCCCGGTCGACACCGGCGGCGTTGAGCAGGATCGCGAGGACCTGTTCCTCGCCGACCTCGTGCTCGGTGCCGTCGTGGGCGTCGGGGTAGCCGTCCAGGATCGACAGCAGGCTCACTTCGGCGCCCTCGGCCTGGAGCCGGGTGGCGACGGCGTGGGCGACCAGGCCGCCGAAGGACCAGCCGAGGATCTCGTAGGGGCCCTCGGGCACCGTCTTGCGGATCTGTTCCGCGTAGTCGCGGGCCATGGCGTCGATGTCGGCGGGCAGCGGCTCCTGGCGGCTCAGGCCGCGGGCCTGGAGCGCGTACAGCGGCTGCTCGCGGTCGATGTGGCGCAGGAGACCGGAGTAGATCCAGCCGAAGCCGCCGGCCGGGTGGACGCAGAACAGCGGGGTGCCGCCGCCCGTGGCGCGCAGCGGCAGGACCACGCCGAACGGGTCGTGCAAGGCCTGTGCTCCGCCGTCGATGCGGGCGGCGAGCGCGGCGACGGTGGGTGCCTCGAAGAGGGTGCGGACGCCGACCTCGGCTCCGAGTGCGGCCTTGATGCGGCCGGCGAGCCGGGTGGCCAGCATGGAGTGGCCGCCGAGTTCGAAGAAGTTGTCGTCGATGCCGACCCGTGCGGTGCCCAGGACCTCGGCGAACAGACGGCACAGCAGGTCCTCGCGCGGGCCGCGCGGCAGCCGTCCGCCGCCGCCGCCCCACTCGGGCTCGGGCAGCGCGTCACGGTCGAGCTTGCCGTTGGGGGTCACGGGCAGGGCGGCCATGGGCACGAATGCGGCCGGGACCATGTGGTCGGGCAGCGACTGCTCCAGGTCGGCGCGCAGTTCCCGCGGGTCGGTGTCCTCGCCCACGACGTAGGCGACCAGCACCTTGTCCCCGCCGCGCCCGGGGCGGGCGACGACGGCGGCGCGGGTGACGCCCGGGTGGGCGGCGAGCGTCGTCTCGATCTCGCCGGGTTCGATGCGGAAACCGCGGATCTTGACCTGCTGGTCGGCACGGCCGAGGAATTGCAGGACCCCCGAGGCGTCCCGCCGGGCGATGTCGCCGGTGCGGTAGATCCGGCCGCCCGCGTCGCCGAAGAGTTCGGCGTACGGGTCGGCCGTGAAGCGTTCGGCGGTGCGGGCCGGCTGCGCCCAGTAGCCGCGGGCCAGTCCGGCGCCGCCGATGTAGAGCTCGCCGGGCACGCCGGGCGGGACGGGCCGCAGCCGTTCGTCGAGGATGTAGGCGCGGGTCTCGTCCAGCGGGCGGCCGATCGGCACACCGGCGGGGACCTGTGCGGCCGCGGTGAACTTGTGCCACGTGCAGCCGAGGGTGATCTCGGTGGGCCCGTACAGTGCCTTGACGGTGGTGCCGGGGCAGGCGTCGAGGACGCGGCGGACGGCCGTGGGCGGGACGATGTCGCCGCCGGTCCATACGTCCTTGACGCCCGCGAAGACCTCCGGTGCCTCGTCGGCGACGACGCCGAGCAGACCGGCGGTCAGCAGCAGCGAGGTGACGCCCTGCCCGGGCAGGACGGCGCGCAGTACGTCCGCGTCGATGTCGCCGCGCGGGGCGACGACGATGCGGCCGCCGGCGAGCAGCGGGCTCCACAGCTCGTAGGTGGAGATGTCGAAGGCGTACGGGGAGTGCATGAGGACCCGCGACCGGTCGGTGCTCTCCCAGCAGCGGTCCACGGCGAGCGCGATGGCGTCGCGGTGGGTGATGCCGATGCCCTTGGGTACGCCCGTGGAGCCGGAGGTGAACATGATGTACGCCAGCTGGTCGGGCAGCACGGTGACGTCGGGGGCGGTCGGCTCCCCGGCGGGCGGCCCGGCGTCCACGGTGAGGGCCGGGGTGCCCAGGCGGGCGGCGGTCTCGCGGTGGAAGGTGTCGGTGAGCAGCAGCGCCGCGCCGGTGTCGGCGATGACGTGCCGCATCCGGTCCTCGGGGTAGCCGGTGTGCAGCGGTACGTACACGCCACCGGCCTTGAGGACGGCGAGTGTGGTGACGACGAGGTGTGCCGAGCGTTCCTGGAGGACGGCGACCGGGGTTTCGGGGGTGACGCCCTCGGCGACGAGGCGATGTGCCAGGCGGTTCGCCCGCGCGTCGAGTTGTGCGTAGGTGAGCGTGGTGGCGCCGGGTTCGGTGACGGCGATCGCGTCCGGGGTGAGGGCGGCGCGTTCGGCGACGCGCTGCGGCAGCGACGCGGCGGCGGCCTCGCGGCCGGGCCGGTGGGCGGTGTCGTTCCAGCCGGTCAGGGCCTGGGCGTGCTCGCCCGGGCCCAGGATCGGCACGTCGGCGACGGTGGTGTCGGGGTCGGTGGTGACGTGCCGCAGGAAGGCGATGAGGCGGTCGGTGAGCGCCTCGGCGGTGGCCGCGTCGAACAGGTCGGTGCTGTATTCGAGGACGGCGTCGACCCCCCGGGGCTCGCCGTCCTCGCCGAGCCGTTCGGCCAGGTTGAACGTCAGGTCGAACTTGGCGGCGCCGAGGCCGACGACCTCGGGGCGGGCGGTGAGCCCGGGCAGTTCGAGGACGGCCTGCGGGGTGTTCTGCAGGGCCAGCAGTACCTGGAAGAGCGGGTGGCGGGCGAGGGAGCGTCCGGGGCTCAGCTCCTCCACGAGCTTGTCGAACGGCACGTCCTGGTGGGCGTACGCGGCGAGGTCCGACTCCCGCACCCTGTCCAGCAGTTGCCGGAAGGTGGGGTTGTCGGAGGTGTCGGTGCGCAGGACGAGCGTGTTGACGAAGAAGCCGACCAGGTCGTCCAGCGCGTCGTCGGTGCGGCCCGCGACCGGGGTGCCGAGGGGGATGTCCGTGCCGGCGCCGTGCCGGGTGAGGACGGCGGCCACAGCGGCCTGCAGCACCATGAACAGGCTGGCGCCGCCGGAGCGGGCGAGCCCGAGGAGTTGGCGGTGCAGGTCGGCGTCGAGGGTGCGGAAGACGGCTTCGCCGCGGTGCGCGGGGACGGCGGGGCGGGGCCGGTCGGCGGGGAGCTGAAGCTCGTCGGGCAGGCCGGCCAGGGCCTCCTTCCAGTACGCGCTCTGCCGGGCGACGGTGCTGGCCGGGTCGTTCTCGTCGCCGAGCAGTTCGCGCTGCCACAGCGTGTAGTCGGCGTACTGGACGGGCAGCGGCGCGAACCGGGGGGCGTCGCCCTGCCGGCGTGCCGCGTACGCGGTGACGAGATCGCGGGCGAGCGGGGCGAGCGACCAGCCGTCGCCCGCGATGTGGTGCAGCAGGAGCAGCAGGACGTGCTCCTGTTCGCCGAGGTGGAAGAGGGTCGCCCGCAGCGGCAGGTCGGCCGTGAGGTCGAAGGAGTGCCGTGCGGCGGCGGCCAGTTCGGCGGCGAGGTCGTCCTCGGTGGCCGTGCGCCGGTGCAGGGCGGGCCGTGCGTCGGCCGGGGCGAGGATGTGCTGGCGGGGGTTGCCGTCGTCGCCCTCGGGCAGGACGGTGCGCAGCGTCTCGTGGCGGGCCGTCAGGTCGGCGAGTGCCTCGGTGAGGGCCGTGTGGTCGAGGGTGCCGGTCAGGCGCAGGCCCACGGGCATGTTGTAGGCGGGGTCGCCGCCGGTGAGCCGGCTGAGGAACCACAGGCGGCGCTGGGCGTGGGACAGCGGCAGCGCCGCGGGCCGCGGGGCGGGCCGCAGCGCGGGCCGCCGCCGTCCCTCGGCGGCGTCCACGGCCGCGGTGAGTCCGGCGACGGTGGGTGCCTCGAACAGGTCGCGCAGCGAGATCTCGGCGTGCAGGACGGTCCGGATGCGGCTGAGCAGCCGGGTCGCGAGCAGTGAGTGGCCGCCCAGGTCGAAGAAGTTGTCGTCGATGGAGACGTGGCCGCTCTTCAGCACCTCGGCGAACAGGCCGCACAGGATCTCCTCGCGCGCGCTGCGCGGGGCGCGGCCCGTGGTGTCGCCCGCGTCGGGTGCCGGCAGGGCCGCCCGGTCGAGCTTGCCGTTCGGGGTGAGGGGCAGCGCGTCCAGGACGGTGTACGTGGAGGGCACCATGAAGTCCGGCAGCCGCGCCGCCGTCCGTGCCCGTACGTCGGCGAGGTCGGCGCCCTCGCGGGTGACGAGGTAGGCCACGAGCCGGTCGCCGTGGGGCAGGACCGCGGCCCGGGTGACGTGCGGGTGCGCGGTGAGCGCGGCCTCGACCTCGACCGGTTCCACGCGGAAGCCGCGGATCTTGACCTGGTGGTCGGTGCGGCCCGCGAACTCCAGTTCGCCGTCCGCGCGCCGGCGGCCGAGGTCGCCGGTGCGGTACATGCGGGTGCCGGGCGGGCCGTAGGGGTCGGCGACGAAGCGGGCGGCGGTCGGGCCGGGCCGGCGCAGGTAGCCGCGGGCGACGCCCGCGCCGGCCAGGTACAGCTCGCCCGTGACGCCCGGCGGCACCGGGCGCAGTGCGCTGTCGAGGACGTACACGCGGTCGTGGTCGACGGGCCGCCCGATCGGTGCGGACGCCGGCCACCGGGCGGGGTCGGCGGGCAGCGTGTGGGTGGTGACGGCGTGCGTCTCGGCAGGGCCGTACACGTTGTGCAGGCGCCGGCCCGGCACCGCGTGGGTGAAGTCGCGCACCCGCCGGGTGGGGGTGAGCGCCTCCCCGCCCTGGAGGATGTCGGTTAGGCGGGGCAGGGTGCGGCCCTGCTCGGCGGCGGCCTCGGCGACCGCCTCGATGACCAGGTTCGGCGCGAACAGCTCGGACACCCGCTGCTCGTCGAGCCAGGCGGCGAGCCGCTCGGCGCTGTGGCGGACCTCCTCGCAGGGCACGATCAGGGCCTTGCCCATGACGAGCGGGGAGAGGATCTCCTGGACGGAGAAGTCGAAGCCGATCGCCGTGAACTGGGCGGTGCGCACGCCTTCCCCGCCGGGGAAGCGGCGGGCGTGCCAGTTCAGCAGGTTGACGAGGCCGCTGCCGGGCATGACGACGGCCTTGGGGGTGCCGGTGGAGCCGGAGGTGTAGATGACGTACGCCGGGTGCTGCGGCAGCAGCGGGGTGAGCCGGTCGGTGTCGGTCAGGTCGGTGTCCTCGTACGCGGACAGGTCCCCCGGTACGGAGTCGAGGACGATCGCCGGGCGGGCGTCCTCGGTCATGTACGTGATGCGCTCGGCCGGGTAGGTGACGTCGACGGGCAGGTAGGCGGCGCCGGTCTTGAGGACGGCGAGCACGGCCACGTACAGGTCCAGGGAGCGGGGCAGGCGCAGTGCGACGATCCGCTCGGGCCCGGCGCCCTGTGCGACGAGGCGGCGGGCGAGCCGGTTGGCGCGGGCGTTGAGCTCGGCGTAGGTCAGCGACTGGTCATCGTGCACCAGCGCCAGAGCATCCGGCGTACGCGCCACCTGGCGTTGGAGAAGTTCGGGTACGCGCTCATCGGGGTCCGTCTGCGTTCCTGCGGTCTCGTTGCATTCGTCCAGGACCCGCCGGCGCTCGGCGGGGTCGAGGAGTTCGACGCGGCCGACCGTGGTGTCGGGGTCGTCCGCGACGGCGTCCAGCAGGCGCAGCAGCCGGGTGACGAGCGCCTCGGCGGTGGCCCGCTCGAACAGGTCGGTGCTGTACTCCAGGGCGGCCCGGACGCCGCCGGGGCCGCCGTCCCCGGCGCGCAGTTCGACCATGCTCAGGTGCAGGTCGAACTTGGCGACGCCGACGCCGACGGGCAGCGCCTCGGCCTTGAGGCCGGGCAGGGCGAGGCGGGCGTCCGCGCTGTTCTGGAAGGCGAGCATCACCTGGAACAGGGGATGGCGGGCGAGGGAGCGCTCGGGGCGCAGCCGCTCCACGAGTTTCTCGAACGGCAGGTCCTGGTTGGCGTAGGCGGCCAGGTCCGTTTCCCGTACCCGGGCGACGAGTTCGCGGAAGGTGGGGTCGCCGGAGGTGTCGGTGCGCAGGACGAGCGTGTTGACGAAGAAGCCGACCAGGTCGTCCAGCGCGTCGTCGGTGCGGCCCGCGATCGGGCTGCCGAGGGGGATGTCCGTGCCGGCGCCGTGCCGGGTCAGCAGCGCCGCGAACGCCGCCTGCAGCACCATGAACAGGCTCGCGCGGCTCTCCCCGGCGAGTGCGGCCAGGCGCTGGTGCAGCTCCGGTGGGATCCGGAACGGCACGGTGTCGCCGCGGTGCGTGGCGACGGCGGGCCGGGGCCGGTCGGTGGGCAGTCGCAGTTCCTCGGTGATGCCGTCGAGCGCCTCGGTCCAGTGCGCGAGCTGTTGTGCGTGGCGGCTGTCCGGGTCGTGCTCGTCGCCGAGCAGTTCGCGCTGCCACAGGGTGTAGTCGGCGTACTGGACGGGCAGCGGCGCGAAGCGGGGGGCGTCGCCCTGCCGGCGTGCCGCGTACGCCTCGGTGAGGTCGCGGGCGAGGGGCGGCCAGGACCAGCCGTCGCCGGCGATGTGGTGCATGAGCAGCAGCAGGACGTGTTCCTGCTCGCCGAGGTGGAACAAGGTGGCCCGCAGCGGGAGTTCGTGGGCGAGGTCGAAGCCGCGGCGGGCGGTTTCGGTGAGGTCCGCGTCCAGGCGCTCGGCCGTGGTGGCCACGGTCTCGAAGAGGGGGGCGGCGCTCTGCAGGAGGTGCTGGCGTGGGACGCCGCCGCGCTCCGGATAGACGGTGCGCAGCGTCTCGTGGCGCTTGGTCACGTCCGCGAGGGCGGCGCGCAGGGCGTCCCGGTCCAGAAAGCCGGTCAGCCGCAGGCTCATCGGGATGTTGTAGGTGGCGCTCGGGCCTTCCATGCGGTGCAGGAACCACAGCCGGTGCTGGGCGAAGGACAGGGGCACCTCGTCGGGGCGGGTGCGCGCGGTGAGCGCCGGGCGGGCCTGCTGGGCGCCCTCGACGCGTTGGGTGAGCGCGGCGACGGTGGGTGCCTGGAACAGGTCGCGGACGGCGAGTTCGGCGCCGAGCACGGTACGGATGCGGCTGAGCAGCCGGGTCGCCAGCAGCGAGTGGCCGCCCAGGTCGAAGAAGCTGCGGTCGATGCCCACCTTGGGCAGCCCGAGCACCTCGGCGAACAGGGTGGACAGGATCTCCTCGCGCCGGGTGCGGGGCGCCTGGCCGTATGCCTCGGTGCCCCGGTCGGGGGCGGGCAGCGCGTCCCGGTCGAGCTTGCCGTTGGCGCTCAGCGGCAGCGCGTCGAGCAGTACGTAGGCGGCGGGTGCCAGGTGGGCGGGCAGCCGCTCGGCGACGAGGCCGCGCAGTTCGCCGACGAGCCGGGCGTCCTCCTGGCCGCGGGCGGGGTCGTTGGCGAGCGGCCGGTCACCGGTGCGCGGGACGTGGGCGAGGCCGTCGCCGGCGTACACGTCGAAGGTGTCGTCCCGGGCGCCCCAGGTGCACACCGCGCCGAGGGCGTGCACGGCCTCGGGATCGACGGCGTCGGCGGGCACGGGCCCGTCGAGCAGGGCGGCGGCCTGAGCGGCCGAGCCGCCCGCGAGCGCGGCGAGTGCGGCGTTCTCGCGCACCAGCCGGGCGTTGGGGATGCCGGTGACACGGACGGGGCGGGCGCGCAGGGCGTCGGCGAGTTCGTCGAGGGTGCTCAGGTCGGTGTTCCAGCGCAGGGTGAGCGCCCGGTGTGCGGGGGCGGGGGGTGTGCCGGCCCCGGGCCGGGGGGAACGGCGCAGGGTGACGTCGTAGCGGTGGCGGCTCATCTCGTTGTGGCGGGCGGCGGTGCGCAGGGTGATGTCCGCCGACGCGAGCAGCGGCTCGGCGGTGGCGAGGGAGGTGAAGAAGTCCGGGTCGAGGAGGAGTTCCTTCTCGGTGACCAGGGACTGCTCGACGGCGGCCCGCACCGTCGAGGGGTCGGCGAAGGGGCCCGCGCGGCGCAGTTCGACGGCGGTGCGGAAGGCACGCAGGGTGCGCAGGTTGCGGACGTCGCCGAGGAAGATCGTGCCGCCCGGGGCGAGCAGCCGGGCCGCGGCGCGCACCACGTCGGCCAGGTAGTCGGCGTCCGGGAAGTACTGGACCACCGAGTTGACGACGACGGTGTCGAAGTGGCCGGCCGGCAGGCCGTCGGTGTCGTGCGCGGCCTGGGCGCGGACGGTGACCTTCGCCGACAGGGCGGGCCGGGCGTCCAGGTGGGACCGGAGCCGGTCGACGACGCTTCTCGACAGGTCCGTGCCCCAGTACTCCGTCACGTGCGGCGCGACCTGGGACAGGATCAGGCCGGTGCCGCAGCCGATCTCCAGGACGCGGCGCGGGCGCAGTGCGAGGACGCGGTCGACGGTGGCGGCACGCCACTCCCGCATCTCCTGCGGCGGGATCTCCTCGGCGGTGTAGCTGCTGTTCCAGCCGGAGAAGTCCTCGCCGAACGCGCGGCCGGGCTCGGCCTCGTACAGCTGCTCGTACGTCTCCTGCCACATGGCGACCCGGTCGGTGGCGCCGGTGGTGTCGCGGGGCCCGCCGTCGGTGTCGCGCACCACGTAGGCGACGAGCCGCTTGTCGCCGGGTTCGTCCTCGCGGGCGACGACGGCGCCGGTGGCGACGGACGGGTGGGTGGTGAGCACCGCCTCGATCTCGCCGGGCTCGACGCGGAAGCCGCGGATCTTGAGCTGCCGGTCGGCGCGGCCCGCGAACTCCAGCTGGCCGTCGTTGCGCAGCCGCGCGAGGTCGCCGGTGCGGTACATGCGGGTGCCGCTCTCGCCGAACAGCGGCGCGTACGGGTCGGGCACGAACCGTTCGGCGGTCAGGGCGGGGCGGTGGAGGTAGCCGCGGGCGACACCGGCGCCGGAGACGTAGATCTCACCGGTGACGCCGGGCGGCACGGGCCGCAGCCGTTCGTCGAGGACGTAGACGCGGGCGTGGTCGACGGGGCGGCCGATGGGCGGGACGACGGCCCCGGCGACGGGCGCGCTCATGGTGGCGCACACGGTGGTCTCGGTGAGCCCGTAGGCGTTGACCATGCGGCGGCCGGGGGCGAACCGGGCGCTCTGGTCGGCGGCGGTGGTGTCGCCGGCGACGATCAGGTCGGTGCCGGGCGGCAGCGCGCCCTCGGGCAGGGCGGGCAGGGCGCTGGGCGGCAGGGCGAGGAGGGTGACGCCCCGGTCGCGCACGAGCCGTGCCAGCGCGGGGCCGGGCAGCAGGTCGTCGGCCGGGGCCAGGACGAGCCCGGCGCCGGTGAGCAGGGCGGAGGTGAGTTCCCACAGGGCGGCGTCGAAGCTGATCGACGCGAAGTTCAACACGCGGCTGTGCGGGCCGAGGCCGAACGTGGCGGCCTGGGCGGGGATCGTCGCGGCGGCCGCGCGGTGCGGCACGACGACGCCCTTGGGCAGGCCGGTGGAGCCGGAGGTGTAGATGACGTACGCCGGGTGCTGCGGCAGCAGCGGGGTGAGCCGGTCGGCGTCGGTGAGGTCGGTGTCCTCGTGGGCGGTCAGGTCCGGCGGCAGGGCGCGCAGGACGAGGGCGGGGCGGGCGTCGGCGTGCATGTGCGCGATGCGGTCCGCCGGGTAGTCGGGGTCGACGGGCAGGTAGGCGGCGCCGGACTTCCAGATCGCGAGCAGCGCGACGACGAGGTCCGTGGAGCGGCGCATCTGCAGGGCGACCGTCCGCTCGGGTCCCGCGCCCTGTCCGACGAGGCTGCGGGCGGCCTGGTTGGCGCGGGCGTTGACCTGTGCGTAGGTGAGCGACTCGGCGCCCATGACGAGGGCGGTCGCGTCGGGGGTGCGGGCGGCCTGTTCCTCGAAGAGCGAGGTGAGGGTGCGGTCGCGGGGCAGGGGGTGGTCGGCGGGTGAGTTGAGGTCGACCAGGAGCCGGTGGCGTTCGGCGGGGCCGAGCAGGTCGACGGAGCCGATGGTGCGGTCCGGGTCGTCGGCGACGGCCTCCAGGAAGCGCACCAGGCGCTCCCCCAGGGCCTCGACGGTGGCGCGCTCGAAGAGTTCGGTGCTGAACTCCCAGTCGCCGCGGATGCCGGCGCGGGTGCCGTCGGCGGTGTGCTCCTCGACGACGGCGAGGCCCAGGTCGAACTTGGCGAAGCCGACGCGGACCGGCTGCGGGGCGACGTCGAGGCCGGGCAGGGCCAGGTCGGCGGCGGGCATGGACTGCAGCGCGAGGACGACCTGGAAGAGCGGGTTGCGGGCGAGGGTGCGCTCGGGGTTGACGTCCTCGACGAGCTTTTCGAACGGCAGGTCCTGGTGGGTGTACGCGGTGAGGTCGAACTGCCGTACCCGCTGGATCAGTTCGCGGAAGGCGGGGTCGCCGGAGGTGTCGGTGCGCAGGACGAGCGTGTTGACGAAGAAGCCGACCAGGTCGTCCAGCGCGTCGTCGGTGCGGCCCGCGATCGGGCTGCCGACGGGGATGTCCGTGCCGGCGCCGTGCCGGGTCAGCAGCGCCGCGAACGCCGCCTGCAGCACCATGAACAGGCTGCTGTCGCCGGCTTTGGCGAGCGCGGTCAGCTTCTCGTGCAGTTCGGGGGCGATGTGGAAGGGCACGGTCTCGCCCCGGTGGCCGGCCACGGCCGGCCGCGCGTGGTCGGTGGGCAGCTCCAGGTGCGCGGGCGCTCCGTGCAGCGCGCTTTTCCAGTGCGCGAGCTGGATGCCGTGCGGGGACTCGGCGTCGTCCGCGTCGCCGAGCAGTTCGCGCTGCCACAGCGTGTAGTCGGCGTACTGGACGGGCAGCGGAGCCCAGCGGGGGGCGCCGCCCGCGCGGCGCGCCGTGTAGGCGTGGGAGAGGTCGCGGGTGAGCGGGGCCAGTGACCAGCCGTCCCCGGCGATGTGGTGGAGCAGCAGGAACAGCACGTGCTCCCGCTCGCCCAGCTCGAACAGCGTGGCCCGCAGCGGCAGGTCGCGGGTGAGTTCGTAGGGCTGGGCGGCCGCCTCGGAGAGCCGTTCGGGGAGCAGGTGCTCCTCGGTGCGGACGACGTCGAGGGCGGGTACGGCCTCGTGGGGCGCCAGGATGTGCTGGTAGGGCTCGCCCGCGTGGCTGGGGTAGACGGTGCGCAGCGTCTCGTGGCGGGCCGTCAGGTCGGCGAGGGCGGCGCGCAGTGCGGCGCTGTCCAGCTCGCCGCGCAGCCGCAGTGCCAGCGGGATGTTGTAGGTGGCGCTGGGCCCGTTCACGCGTCCCAGGAACCACAGCCGGCGCTGGGCGTACGACAGCGGGAGCCGCTCGGGGCGGTCTGCGGGGGCGACGGGGGTCAGGGGGTTGCGGGCGCCCGCCGCCCGTTCTATGCGCTCGCCCAGGCCGGCGACGGTCGGCGCCTCGAACAGGTCGCGCAGGGACACCTCCGCGCCGAGGACGCTGCGGATGCGGCTGATGAGCCGGGTCGCGAGGAGTGAGTGGCCGCCCAGGTCGAAGAAGTTGTCGTCGATGCCGACCCGCGGGACCTTCAGCACGGTCGCGAAGAGGCCGGCAAGCATCTCCTCGCGCGGCGAGCGCGGCGAGCGCCGGACGGTGGTGGTCCGCGGGGCGGGCAGCGCGGCCCGGTCGAGCTTGCCGTTCGGGGTGAGCGGCAGCTCGTCGAGGGCGACGATCGCGGCGGGCACCATGAAGTCCGGCAGGGCGCGGCCCAGTGCGGCGCGCAGGGCGGCCGGGTCGACGGCGCCGCGGGCCGGGACGACGTAGGCGACCAGGCGTTTGTCGCCGGGTGCGTCCTCGCGGGCGAGCACGGCGGCGTGGGCGACGGAGGGCAGCGCGGTGAGCGCGGACTCCACCTCGCCCGGCTCGATGCGGAAGCCGCGGATCTTGACCTGGTGGTCGGCGCGGCCCGCGAACTCCAGCTGCCCGTCGCCGCGCCGGCGGCCGAGGTCGCCGGTGCGGTACATGCGCTCCCCCGGGGCGCCGTAGGGGTCGGCGACGAAGCGTTCGGCGGTGAGGACGGGCCGGTGGAGGTAGCCGCGCGAGACACCGGCACCGGCCAGGTACAGCTCGCCGGTCGCGCCGGGTGCGACGGGGCGCAGCGCGCTGTCCAGGACGTAGACGCGGGCCCCGGCGACGGGGCGGCCGATGGGGGCCGGTTCGCTCCAGTCGGCGGGGTCCGCGGGCAGGGCGGTGCCGGTCATCACATGGGTCTCGGCGGGACCGTAGTGGTTGTGGAGTGTGCGTCCGGGGACGGCGGCGACGAACGCGCGCACGGCGGGGCCGAGCGCCAGGGCCTCGCCGGCCTGGGCGAGGTGACGCAGGGCGGGCAGGGTGCGGCCCTGTTCGGCGGCGGCCTCGGCGACCGCCTCGATGACGAGGTTCGGTGCGTACAGCTCGGCGACGGCGTGCTCGTCGAGCCAGGCGGCGAGCCGCTCGGCGCTGCGCCTGACGTCCTCGGCGGGCACGGCGAGGGTCTTGCCGTGCAGCAGCGCGGACAGGATCTCCTGGCTCGCGACGTCGAAGCCGATGGTGGTGAACTGGGCGACGACCGCCCCGGCTTCGCCGGGTATCTCGCGCCGGTGCCAGGCGAGCAGGTTGACCAGGGCGCTGCCCGGCATGACGACGGCCTTGGGGGTGCCGGTGGAGCCCGAGGTGTAGATGACGTAGGCCGGATGGTGCGGCAGCAGCGGCGTGGTCCGCTCGGCGTCGGTGAGGTTCGTCTGCGCGTACGCCGACAGGTCCTGGCCCGTCTCCTCGCCGGTGAGGACCACGGCGGGGCGGGCGTCGCCCATCATGAAGGCGATGCGCTCGGCCGGGTGGGAGACGTCGACGGGCAGGTAGGCGGCGCCCGTCTTGAGGACCGCGAGCAGTGCGACGTACAGGTCGGGGGTGCGCGGCAGGCGCAGTGCGACGATCCGCTCGGGTCCGGCGCCCTGTTCGAGGAGGCGGCGGGCGAGCCGGTTGGCGCGGGCGTTGAGTTCCGCGTACGTGAGGCGGTCGCCGTCCACGACGAGGGCGGTGGTGTCGGGGGTGCGGGCGGCCTGCGCCTCGAAGAGCGCGGCGAGGGTGGTCTCGGGAGCCGGTTCGCCGCTCGTGCCGAACTCCTCCAGGGCCCGGCCGCGTTCGTCGGCGGACAGCAGGTCGAGGCGGCCGACGGGCAGGCCGGCGCCGTGCTCGGCGATGTCGGCGAGAAGCGCGTCGAGCCGTGCGAGCAGCCGGCGTGCGCCGCTCTCGTCGAGGACGTCGACGCGGTGGTCGAGGCGGAAGCGGATCGTCTGGCCGGGGATGGCGAGCAGGCTCAGCGGGTAGTGGGTGGCGTCGCCGACCTCGAAGCCCGTCAGGCGCATCCCGCGGGACTCGGCGCGCAGGACGGCCGGGTCGAGCGGGTAGTTCTCGAACACGACGACGGTGTCGAAGAGTTCGCCGGTCGCGGCCGCGGCCTGGATGTCGGTGAGGGACAGATGGCGGTGCTCGATCAGCGCGGCCTGCTCCTGCTGGACGCGGGACAGGAGCTCGCCGAGGGTCTCCGCGGGGCGCACGCGGACCCGTACCGGCAGGGTGTTGATGAACATGCCGATGGTCGACTCGATGCCGGGGATCTCCGGCGGCCGGTGGGCGACGGTCGCCCCGAACACGACGTCGTCGCGGCCCAGTTCACGGCCGATCAGCAGCGCCCAGGCGCCCTGGACGAGGGTGTTGAGGGTGACGTCGTGCGCCCGTGCGAGGGCGGTGAGCCGGGTGGCGGTCGCGGCGTCGGTCTCGTGCCAGATCTGGCCGGGCAGGGCGGTGGGCCCGTCGGTGGCGCCCCGGCCGGCGCCGCCCGCGAAAAGGCTCGGGCCGTCCAGGCCGGCGAGATGGGCGCGCCAGGCGGCGCGGGCGGCGTCGTCGTCGCGCCCGGCGAGCCAGGCCAGGTAGGCGCGGTAGGGGGTGACGGGCGGCAGACCCGCGTCGTCGCCGTGCTGTCCGTACAGCGTGAACAGTTCGCGTACGAGCAGCGGCATCGACCAGCCGTCGAGGAGCAGGTGGTGTGTGGTCAGCACGAGTTTGTGGTGCTCGGGGCCGAGGGCGAGCAGGCCGAAGCGGATCAGCGGCGGGGTGCCCGCATCGAAGCGTTCGGCGCGGTCGTCGGCGATGTACCGCTCGACGGCGGCCTCGCGGTCCCGCCCGTTCAGGGCGGTGAGGTCGCGGGTGTGCCAGGGCAGCGGGACCTCGTTGGGCACGAACTGGACGGGCCGCTCGACGTCGTGCTGCCAGAAGCCGGCGCGCAGGTTGGGGTGGCGGCGCAGCAGGGTGCGTGCGGACGCCTCGAGGTCGGCCCCGTCCAGCGGTCCGCGCAGCTCGAAGACCATCTGGACCGTGTAGACGTCCGTGCCGCGGGCCTCGGCGCCGTAGGTGACCTGGAAGAGGAGGCCTTCCTGGAGCGGGGACAGGGGCAGGACGTCGGCGAGTCCGGACTGCGTCATCGGGCTACCTTCCAAGCGGCTTCGAGCTGGTCTATCTGGGCCTGACTGAGCGAGACCAGGGACAGGTCGGAGGGGGTCACGCCGCCCGCGTCGGGGCGTTCGGCGTGGGTGGCGAGGGCTTCGAGGGCGCGGAACCAGCTCTCGCCGAGGTCGCGGACCGCGGCCTCGTCCAGGAGCCGTCCGGCCCAGGTCCACACGGCCTGGAGCCGGGGGCCGCCGCTCTCGTCCCGGGTGAGGGCGTTGACCTCGACGGCGTGGGCGAGGGGCAGGCCGGGGTCGGTGCCGTCGCCGATCGCGTCGGCGTCCGGTGCGGCGCTCCACAGTGCGCCGTCCGCCGCGGGGAACCGTCCCAGGTAGTTGAAGCCGAGGGCGGGTGTGCCGTGCGGGGCGAGCGCGGCGAGAGAGCGGCCGGTGCGGGCGTCGAGGTGGCGCAGGAGGCCGTGGCCGATGCCGCCGTCGGGGATCTCCCGCAGTTGCTCCTTGATCCGTTTCACGGCCTGTCCGGCGGCGGGGCCGCCCGCGAGCGCGTCGTCGCGGTCGAGGGTTCCCAGGGCGAGGCGGACGGGGTACATGCTGGTGAACCAGCCGACCGTGCGGGAGAGTTCGGCGCCGCTGTCGCCGCCTTCGCGGCCGTGGCCCTCGAGGTCGACGAGCACGGTGTCGAGGTCACCGAGGCCGCGGCGGCGCCGCCAGTCGGCCACCGCGAGGGCGAGGGCGGTGAGCAGGATGTCGTCGACGCGCCCGTTGAACGCGGCGGTGACGGTGGTCAGGAGCGCCCGGGTGGTCGGGCCGGCCAGGTCGAGGGTGAGGGTGCGGGCGGTGGCGGCGGTGTCGAGACGGGGGTCCAGTGCCCGCGCCGTCACGGGTGCGGCGTCACCGGCCAGCATCCTGGTCCACAGGCCGAGTTCGGCGGCGCGCTCGGGCCGTTTCACCTCGTCGGCGAGGTGGGTGGCCCAGGCCCTGAAGGAGGTGCCGACGGGCACCAGCGCGGTGGCGGCCGGCCCGGTGGCGCCCGGCTGGGCGGCGGCCTCCCATGCCGCTTTCAGGTCCGGGAGCAGGATGCGCCAGGACACGCCGTCGACGACCAGGTGGTGTGCCGTCAGCAGGAGGCGGCCGGTGCGCGCGGGGCCCGCGTCGAGCCAGACCACCTGTGCGTTGCGGCCGGCGAAGGGGTCGAGGCGGGTGCGGGCGGCCGCGGCCTCCTCGGTGATCCGGGCGCGCAGCGCCGCCTCGTCCAGGCCGCCGGCGTCCACGCGGCGCACCCAGTCCCCGGCCCGTACGGCGCCCGGTGCGTCGACGCGCATCGACCAGTGCTCTCCGTCGCGGGTGAACACCGCCCGCAGCACGTCGTGGTGGTCGACGAGGGTGCGCACGGCGGCCACGAGCCGTTCCTCGCCCAGTTCCGCGGGCACCGCGACCACCATCGACTGGCTGAACGCCTCGACGGGGCCGCCGCGGCCGCGCAGCCAGTGCATGATCGGGGTGAGGGGCACCTCTCCGGTGGCGGCGACGGCGGCGGGCTCCGGTGCGGCCCGGTCGGCGAGGGTCTCGGCGACGGTGGCGAGCCGGGCGACCGTCTTGTGCTCGAAGACCTGCGCGGCGTTCAGCGCGAGGCCCGCGCGGCGGGCCCTGCCGACGAGCTGGATGGCCATGATGCTGTCACCGCCGCGGTCGAAGAAGCTGTCGTCGACGCAGACGCCGTCGACGCCGAGCACCTCGGCGAACAGGACGGCGAGCAGTTCCTCGCGCGGGGTGCGCGGGGGACGGCCGGCGGGCCCCGGGGCGCCGTAGTCCGGTACGGGCAGGGCCCGCCGGTCGAGCTTGCCGTTGGAGGTGAGCGGCAGCGCGTCCAGGCCCACGAACGCCGCCGGGACCATGTAGTCGGGCAGTTGGCCCGCGACGTGCGCGCGCAGCGGGGCCGGATCGGCGTCGGTTCCGGGCGCGGGCACCACGTAGGCGACCAGGCGCTTGTCGCCGGGCCGGTCCTGCCGGACGAGCACGGCGCACTGTGCGACGCGCGGGTGGGCGCCGAGCACGGACTCGATCTCGCCGAGCTCGATGCGGAATCCGCGCACCTTGACCTGGTGGTCGGCGCGGCCCAGGAACTCCAGGGTGCCGTCGGGCCGGCGGCGCACCAGGTCGCCGGTGCGGTACATGCGTGCCCCCGGCTCGGGCGCGAACGGGTCGGCGACGAACCGCTCGGCCGTGGCGTCGGGCCGCTTGAGGTAGCCGCGGGCCAGGCCGCAGCCGCCGAGGTAGAGCTCGCCGCGCACGCCGGGCGGCACGGGCCGCAGCCGGTCGTCGAGGACGTGGCAGGTGGTGTTGTCGAGGGGGGTGCCGATGGGGACGGTGCTCTCCTGCTCCCAGGGCGCGCGCATGTGGTGGTGGGTGGCGAACGTGGTGGTCTCGGTGGGCCCGTACCCGTCCACGACGGTCGTCGTCGGGGAGGCGGCGAGCACGCGGCTGACGGCGGCCGGGGAGACGACGTCGCCGCCGGTCCACACCTCCCGTACGCCGGTGAAGCAGCCGGGTGACTGTTCGGCGAGCAGGTTGAACAGGCCGGAGGTGAGCCACATGCCGGTGACCCGGCCGTCCACGACGGCCCGCTCCAGTGCGCGGGTGTCCAGGTCGCCGGGCGGGGCGACGACGACGGTGCCGCCGGACAGCAGCGGCACCCACAGTTCGTACTGGGAGGTGTCGAAGGAGTACGGCGAGTGCAGCAGCACCCGGCGCTGGTGGCCGGTGCGCCAGCAGTCGTCGGCGGCCAGGGCCGAGACGTCGCCGTGGGTGATGGCGACGCCCTTGGGATTCCCGGTGGACCCCGACGTGTACATCACGTAGGCGAGCTGGTGCGGGTGGGCCGGGACGGCCGGCAACGGCTCCCCTTCGTCTTCGCCGGGCGGTTCGTCGAGCGGTTCGCCGGGCGGTTCGTCGAGCGGTTCGTCGACGACCAGGACCTCGGCCCCGCCCGCCCAGGAGGCGCAGCCGTGCTCGTCGTCGGTGACCCGGTCGGTCAGCAGTACGCGCGCCCCGACGTCGCCGGTGATCAGGGCCATCCGGGAGGCCGGGTAGCGGGTGTTGAGCGGGACGTAGAAGCCGCCCGCCTTCAGCACCGCCAGCAGGGACACCACCAGGTGGACGGAGCGCTGCTGGAGGACGGCGACGGCCGACTCACGGCCGATGCCGGACGTGGCGAGCCGCCGCGCGAGCCTGCCGGAGCGCGCGTCGAGCTCGGCGTAGGTCAGTTCGGTGCCGTCGTCGCCGGCCACGGCGACGGCGTCGGGGGTGCGGGCGGCCTGCGCCGCGAACTGCTCGGCGAGGCCGGCGGCCGGCACGGGCCGGGCGGTGTCGTTGCCGCGGGCGAGCAGGGCGCGCTCCTCGGCGTCGAGCAGGTCGTGGGAGCCGAGGGGGGCCTGCGGGGCGGCGACGGCCGCGTCGAGGAGGGCGAGCAGCCGGCGTACGACGGCCTCGGCGGTGGCCCGGTCGTACAGCGCGACGTCGTATTCGAGGTCGCCGTCGATGCCGCCGGACTGCCCTCCGTCCAGGCGGTGTTCGACCAGATTGAAGGTGAGGTCGAACTTGGCGACGCCGAGGTCGACGGGTTCGCGCCGGACCGTGAGGCCGCTCAGCTCGGCGCGGGCCTCGAAGTCCTGGTAGGAGAGGACCACCTGGAACAGCGGGTGGCGGGCGGCCGAGCGTTCCGGCTGGAGCCGCTCGACGACCCGGTCGAAGGGCACGTCCTGGTGGCCGTAGGCCTGAAGGGCGGTCAGGCGGACCCGGGCGAGCAGTGCGGTGAGGGAGGGGTCGCCGGAGGTGTCGACCCGCAGCACGACCGGGTTGACGAAGAAGCCCACCAGGTCGTCGAGGGCGCTGTCGGGGCGGGAGGCGGTGGGGCAGCCGATGGGGATGTCGCTGCCTGCGCCGAGCCGGGTGAGCAGCGCGGCCAGGGTGGCCTGCAGCACCATGTGGCAGGTGGCGCCGTGCGCGCGGGCGAACGTGTCGAGCCGGGCGTGGGTCTCGGGCCGGATCTCCACCGGCACGGAGCCGCCGCGGTGTTCGGCCACGGGCGGGCGGGGCCGGTCGGCGGGCAGCTCCAGCTGGTCGGGCAGGCCGGCCAGGGTCCGCTCCCAGTGGGCGAGCTGGCGTCCGGCGAGACTGCCGGGGTCGCTCTCGTCGCCGAGCAGTTCGCGCTGCCACAGGGCGAAGTCGCCGTAGGAGACGGGCAGCGGCGGGAAGTGGGGGGCGTGCCCGGCGAGCCGGGCGCTGTACGCGGCGGACAGATCGCCCAGCAGCGGGCGCAGCGACCAGCCGTCGCCGGCCACGTGGTGCATCAGGAGCAGCAGGACCGCGTCGCCGTCGGGCAGCGTGAACAGGTGGGCGCGCAGGGGAGGTCGGCGGTCGAGGTCGAAGGGGGTGCGGGCTGCCGCGGTGAGCGCCTCGGGCAGCTGTTCCGCCGCGACGGGGGACTCGAGGACCTGGGGGCGGGCCTCTTCGGGCGGCAGCAGGCGCGGGGTGGTGCCGTGCTCGCCGGGCGGGTAGACGGTGCGCAGGCTCTCGTGGCGGGTGACCAGGTCGTGCAGGGCGTCGCGCAGCGCGGGGCGGTGGAGGGCGCCGGTGATCCGCAGCGCGAGCGGCATGTTGTAGGTGGGTGCGGCGCCCTCGACCTCGCGCAGCACCCACATGCGGTGCTGGGCGTAGGACATGGGGTGTTCGGGGCCGCGCGGCAGGGGACGCAGCGGCGGCCGGGCGGCCTGTGCGGCCCCGGCGACGCGCTCGGCGAGCCCGGCCGGGGTCGGGGCCTCGAAGAGGTCCTGGACGGTGATCTCGGCGCCGAGGGTGTCGCGCACGGCGGCGATGAGGCGTCCGGCGAGCAGGGAGTGGCCGCCGAGGGCGAAGAAGTCGCTGTCGCCGCCGACCGTCGCGTCTTCGGCGACGCCCAGGACGTCGGCGAAGACGCGGCGCAGGGCCTCCTCCTCATGGCTCGCGGCCCCGGTGTGCGGGAGCGCGGCCTCGAAGGCGGCGGGGGCGGGCAGCGCGGTCCGGTCGAGTTTGCCGTTGGCGGTCAGCGGCAGCGCGTCGAGCGGGGTGAAGGAGGCGGGCACGCAGTGGGCGGGCAGCGTCGCGGCGAGCAGGCGCCGCCAGCCGGCCGGGTCGGGGGTGCTCCCGGCGGCGGGCACGGCGTAGGCGGCGAGCCGCTTGTCGCCGGGCCGGTCCTCGCGGACCACGACGGCGGCCCCGGCGACGCCGGGGTGCGCGAGGAGGGCGGACTCGATCTCGCCGGGTTCGACGCGGAAGCCGCGGATCTTCACCTGGTCGTCGCCGCGCCCCAGGTAGGCGAGGGTGCCGTCCGGGAGGAGGCGTACGAGGTCGCCGGTGCGGTACATCCGGGTGCCGGGCGGTCCGTAGGGGTCGGCGACGAAGCGCTCGGCGGTCAGCGCGCGGCGGCCCAGGTAGCCGTGGGCGAGGCCGGCCCCGGACACGTACAGTTCGCCGGTGAATCCGGCCGGTACGGGGCGCAGCGCGGCGTCCAGGACGCGGGTGCGCAGGTCGGGGACGGGGCCTCCGAGGAGGGAGCGGGCGCCGGGGACGGCGTGCTCGGGGCCGAGCGGGGCGCAGGTGACGTGGACGGTCGTCTCGGTGATGCCGTACATGTTGACCAGGGCCGTGGCCTCACCGCGCCGCGCGTACCAGTCGGCCAGCCGGGCGGGCTCCAGCGCCTCGCCGCCGAACACCACGTGGCGCAGGGCGAGTTCGGGGGCGTCGGCGCCGCGGGCGCGGTCGGCGGTGTCGAGCTGGTGGAAGGCGGTCGGCGTCTGGTTGAGGACGGTGACGCGCTCGCGGGCGAGCAGGTCGAGGAAGTCGCCGGGCGAGCGGCTGACGGTGTACGGCACGACGACGAGGCGGCCGCCGTGCAGCAGGGCACCCCAGATCTCCCAGACGGAGAAGTCGAAGGCGTAGGAGTGGAACAGGGTCCACACGTCGTCGGGACCGAAGCCGAACCAGTGGTCGGTGGCGGAGAACAGGCGCACCACGTTGGCGTGCGGGATCACGACGCCCTTGGGCCGGCCGGTCGATCCCGAGGTGTAGATGACGTACGCCGGGTGGCGGGCGTCGACCGCGGCCCCGGGGTCGGTGTCGGGGTGGCCGCTCAGGTCCCGGGCCGTCGTCTCGGGGCCGAGGACGAGGACGGGCCGTGCGTCGTGGAGCATCCGGGCGAGCCGGTCGGGCGGGTAGTCGGGGTCCAGCGGCAGGTAGGCCGCGCCGGATTTGAGGACGGCGAGCAGCGCGACGACCAGGTCGAGGGAGCGGGGCAGGGTGAGCGCGACGAGTTGACCGGGTCCCGCGCCGGCCTCAATGAGGTGATGGGCCAGGCGGTTGGCTCGGGCGTCGAGTTCGGCGTAGGTGAGGTGGTCGCCGTCGTGGCTGACGGCGACGGCGCCCGGGGTGGCGGCGGCGCGGGCGGCGAACAGCCGGTGGAGGGTGGCGGTGGCGGCCGGTGGCTCGGTGGCGGCCGGGTCGGTGGCGGCCGGCTCGGTGGCGGCCGGGATCTCCTCGGTGTGCACCCGTGCGAGGGGCGTGTCGGGGCCGGCGGCGGCGAGCGCGCGCAGGAAGCGGGTGAAGCGCTCCAGGTGGGCGTCGGTCTCGGCCGCCCCGTACACGTCGGGGTTGGACTCGAGGTCGATGCGCAGCCCGCTGCCCTGCGGCTCCTCGTACACGGAGAACTTCAGGTCGTCGACGGGTCCCGTGGACACCGGGTGCACCGAGGAGATCAACTCCCCGAAGTGCAGGGCACGCTGATGGGGCATCACGTTGACGACGGGCCCGTGGGAGCGCTCGGTGACCAGTCCGAGTTCGCGGCGCACCTCCTCGTAGGGGTAGCGCTGGTGGCGCAGCACGGGGGCGAGCGCGTCGCGGACGGCGGCGACCAGTTCGGCGAGCGGGGCGGCGGGGCGGGGCTCGACGTACAGCGGGGGCACATTGGCGACCGTGCCGGGGGTGCGGCGGGCGGCGGCGGTGCGGCGGGCGGTGACCGGCATCCCGAGCGTGATGCCCCGCTCCCCCGTCAGCCACTGCACGTACGCGGCGACGGCGGCCGGGACGGTGACCTGCCAGCCGGTGTCGGCGGCGCGGGCGAGGGCGCCGAGCCCGGCCGCCACGTCGGGGCCGAGGAAGGCGGTGCGCCGCAGGGCGTGGGGCGCGGCGGGTGCGGAGGACCCGGCGAGGGTGACGGGGGCGGTGCGCGGGGCGGCGAGCCAGTGGGCGCGGTCCCTGCCGTGGGCGGGCGAGTCGCGCCACTCGCGTTCGGCGTCGACCAGCTCACGTACGGAGCCGTCGGTTTCGGGGTCCGTACCGGTGTAGGCGGCGGCGACCCGCTCGGCGACGAGCCGGAATCCGTAGCCGTCGAGGAGCAGGTGGTGCACGTGCTGGAACCAGCGGTGGCGCCCCTTCTCCAGGGTGAACAGTGCCTGGGTGAACAGGGGTTCGCCACCGGTGACGTCGAGGGGGCGGGCGATGACGTCCCGCATCCAGGCGTCGGCGGCGGCCGCGGGGTCGGCGGCGCCGCTGACGTCGACGCGGTGCAGGGTGAAGGCCGGGCCGGGGTGGGCGCTCTGGGTGACCGTCCCGTCGGTGTCGGTGTGGAAGCGCAGTCGCAGCGCGTCGGTACGGGCGACGACCGCGCGCAGCGCCGCCTCGAAGCGGTCCGGGTCCAGTGCGCCGGTGAATTCGACGTACTCGCCGGTGTTGTAGACCGGGCTGTGCGGATCCCGTGCCTGGGCGAACCAGATACCGAGCTGGGCTGCCGTCAGCGGCAGACGCGCGTCGTCAGGAACGGGAACAGGCACTCTTCCCCCAAGGTCCGGGCCGTCCGCTGCTGGTCGGCGGAGTACCGGCTCAGCCTCGCGCGGCGCGTTGACGGGGCGCTGACCCGCGCCTGATGCGGCCCTCGCGCGTCAGCGCAGCCCGGCCTCGAAGGCGTAGATCGCCACGTGGACGCGGTTGCGCAGGCGCAGCTTGTGCAGCAGGTTCTGCACGTGCGTCTTGACCGTGTGCTCGGACAGGATCAGGGACTGCGCTATCTCCGTGTTGGACAGGCCCCGCGCGACGAGGTCGAGGACCTGGCCCTCGCGATCGGTCAGCTCCTGCGGGGGGACGTCCGAGACGGAGGTGGTGCCCCGCGGGCGGTCGGGGGCGCCGGACCCGGCGGGCAGCGGGCCCCGGGTCAGCACGTAGCCGGCGGCGGCCAGGTGCACGGCGGCGGCGAGCTGCCGGGCGGTGGTGGTGGCGGGCAGGTGGCCGTGCACGAGGTGCTCGGTGCGGGCGTCGGGTTCGCAGCCGCCGACGGTGAGCACGGGCAGGCCCGGGTCGGTGTCCGCGAGGAGCGCGGCGATCTCGCGGGGGTCGCGCAGGCCGTGCAGGACCAGCACGTCGGGGGTGTGGGCGCGCAGCGCGGCCAGGGCGCGGGGCCCTGGCTCGTCGTCGCCGACGAGGGTGATGTCGCCCTGGCCGTCGAGCAGCGACATGACCCCGGCCCGTGCCAGGGCGTCACCGCCCACGAGGAACAGCCGCACCCCGGCGGGCTCTGCGGCCCGGTCGGGCGCCGGCGCCGCGGCCCCGCCGGGAAGCAGCCGCAGCCTGGCGACCGGTACGACGTCCGTTCCCGCTTCCGGCATGACTCGCCCCTCACGCACTTGTGGATGCCGGTCACGCTATCCGGCACCCGGGGCGCGGCCCCGGCCGCTCCAGTCGCCTTCGAGGGCCCGGCGAGCACTTCCGGAGCGGGACAGGGGCGCGAGCCCGACCCGGGAGGAGAGCCGGGGCGGGGGGCGGCCGCGGCCGACCGCCCGCCCGGCCCGTCCGTCCGGGCCGGTGTTCGGCTCGGCGCCGCGGTGCGCCATCGGCATACCGCGGAGGACGACGTGGCCCTCCCCCGCCGTCGCGGGCCGGTTTTCCGCGTCGACCCGTGCGAGGAGCCGGAGCGCGGCCACGAGAGCGTCGCCGTCCTGCCCGGGGCTCATCCGCGACTTCGTCGACCTGAGCGCAGCCCCGTGAAAAACCAGGCCCGCAGTGCTCGCGCTGCGGCAGCTGGTGGACGCCCTCGCCGCCGACTGAGCCGCAAGGCCGTGCATCCCTGTTCGCCTCGCCAGAAGCGGTTGAGCGTTGCCAACGCCATCAGCCAGGACGCCGCCACTACCGCCACGGCAAGCGCGGCTACCGGTTCCGCCTCGCCACTCACGCCCAACGGCGCCGCACAGGCCTACTTGAGTGACGTCGAGAACCGCGTCTACCTGAGCCGATTCACATCGGAGGTCGAGAACGGGGACTGGATCGACGACTACTCGGAGTCGATCGATACCAAGGGGCTGACGCAGGGATGCAGGCCCGCGTTCTGGCGCGACAACACGTCCCTGGTGTGCGACCTGAACCTGATCACCTTCACGTCCGACTACAGCTCGGTGGTGAAAGCGCAGGAGCTGGTACCTGCCAACGACCGCTCCAACGGCGCCCCGATCCGGTCCGCGGACGGCAAGAGTTTCGCCTTCATCTCTGAAGGTGAAGGCGGCAAGCTAGCCCTGTTCCGCAGCGACTTCGCGGCTGGCGGCTCCGCCCAGCCCAAGAAGATCGCCGACCTGGAGGCGCCCCTCGACAGTGCCAGCGACCACGTCGAAACCCTGGTCCGCTGGAACTGAGCCGGTGCCCGCGCGCCCTGTACAAGGGCGGCTTGCACCCGGGCCCGGATCGACGCAGCCTGATCGCCTACTACCTGGAGAGAAGGTTCCCGGCTGAGTCGCATCGCGCAAGGGGGATCAGCCCAAGCTCACGTGCGGCCTGCAGGTCTTGGTACGCCTGCGTACGGCTGACGTAGGTGTGGGGGCACACGTCCTCCACGATCACTTTGCGTGTTGCCTTCTCAGGCGAGGCACAAGCAACGATGAAGGCCGTCTTTTCGATTCGCGGCAAGTAGACGTCCCACCACTTCGGCCCTGTCCGGCGCCGAAGCTCCTTGAGCAAGGCAAGCTGCGGGCCGGACAGGTGTTCGCCGACCTTGTGTACTGCCGGCGGAGACCAGCCCATGGCAACCCACTCCCAGCCCTCCTCCGTCTTCCGGGCAGGGCCGAAGGGCACGGCGGCCAGAGCATGGGGGAGCGCAAGCTTTCGTGCGGCCACCCGCACCTGGTCCCGCTCTCGGTCGGAGGCAACACCGTGGATCGTGATGGCGTTCTCCTGCTCGATGAAGCCCCCGCGGTCGACCTCAAGGGCGATGCACATTGCGACGTCCGACGCGCGGCACTTCATGTAGATCCGGAAGCGCGGGGGGAAGAGGTGGCCAGCCACCATGACCATGGGCTCCCTGAACCACTCCTCGTCGCCGACATGGTCTGAGGTGGGCTCCACATACATGCCCTCGCTCCAGTAGGGGGTCACCGGGCCCCCCGGCTGGGATCGTCCTTGAGTGCGGCGCTCAGCAGCAGGCCCAGCGTGGTGGTTCCAGCGAATGCGAGGCCGGCGTTCCGGATGGCATCCGTAGCGGCGTGCTTGTCGAGCACGGCAAGGATCACGGCGACGGCCGCCGCGAGGACACCCACCAAGACGACTACCAGCACGCGGTAATGAGTAACTGTCACGGGCAACACTCTTGCGCCCGACCGCGGCACCAATCCAGCTTTTGCCGGTCCGCAGAAGAGGTAGCAAAAAGTGGACAGTCTCTGAGCTGGGCAAACACGATCCCGGTGGGTCCCGGTTCCGCGGTCCGGGTTCGGAGCGTGGGGAACGCCGCAGGGCACGACCGACATCAGCCCGGGCGCCACAGCAGGGGAGGGGGCCGGTCGCCACCCCAGCAAGATCAATCTTACCGGGATTTCCTGACTTCAGTCAGCGCGTCGGTCGCGAGTGAATCGGAATGTGGACTTCCCCGCCGCCGCAGTCAAAGTCGGACCACTGGTGTTCGGGGTCGAGCATCCATCCGTTGTCCGTCGCAGCGCGCACAGCCTCTCGGATCGCCTCGGCCCTACTGGCGTAGGCCCCGAGATCACGGAAGCGAGCGGCAACCCGAGGTCCGAGGTGTAGGTGTCCACCGAGGCCAGCCACCCCCCGCTCTGGATGATCAGAAGGTGCGTCGCCACCAATCCGACGCGGGCGCCGAGTTCGAGATATCGAGCGTGATCGGTCTGCATCACCAGCCCTTCGTACTCCGGGAAGTACAAGGCAAGGTCTCGGTGTGCCTTCTGGTCGCCTTCCTGCGCCCTTGCGCAGTACGGCGACGGCATCGGCAATCCGCTCGGGGGAAAGGGCGTCGTTGGGCACGGTGGCTCCCGTCGGGGTGGGGTCGACCTGGTGCACGGCGGTGAAACCCTCCCGGAACAGGACGCTCGCAGCTTCGGTGAGCGGCTGCTTCAGCGCCTCGTAGCCGGTGGTGTAGCCCTCGTGGTACCGGCAGAGCCGGTTGAGTTCGCCGCAGGCCGGGCAGTTCTCCCAGTCGACGGCGTCGTACGGCTCGATCTCCATGGGCACGTCGGCGGTGGGGTACAGCTCCAACCAGGGCCGGGCGGTGAGGTACGAGCCGATCGAGCGGCGGGGCAGGTGGTGGTCCTTGTGCCAGTTCATGGGCCGGACCGTCACACCTGAAGCGGACACCTCCGCGGCGCCGAGAAAGCCGTGGGAGAGACTGGACCGCCCGGCGGGTAGTCGGGCACCGTGACGTCCTGGACTTCCTGCTCGATGGCCCAGTCCCGGACCCGATCCCACTTCTGCTGGATGGCAACGGCCCGCACGAGGGCCTCGCCGGCCGCCATCGGGCGACTGAGGTCACCGACGTCCGCCGCCAATCGCTTCGCTTCCGCCTTTAGCTCCAACACGAACGTGCGCACCTCTTCCTTCGTCCGGAGGGGCGGCCCGGCTCCGAGTTGTTCGGTCACCCCCAGACCAACGCCAGACGGCACGACTGGACACGGCTCACAGAGGGGCGCCGAGCCGTCTGTGCACGCCCCGCCGATCCGCAGCGGCTGCTCGTGAAACCCCGCCAAAAGATCTTGGTCCGCCGTGTCAAGAATCCGGCGGCCCGGCGCCTCTCAGGTTGCGTACGGCCGCTGCTTCACAGTGAGGCGCTGACAGGCCGCAGGCTGGAGGAGTCCGGTGGAGTTGACGGGTATCGGCGTCGTCGTATTCCTGGTGCTGCTGTTCGCGCCGGGGTTGACCAAGGTGCTGCACAGCATCGCATTCCGTGTCCGGGCCGCGGGGAAGGCAGAACTGATCCGCGCCGAGGGCGAGTCGAGCGATCGGCCGGGCCGGGGATGCCGTAGGGGGAAGCGAGGGCGGCGTGGCTGAGCACGCCGCAGCGGTATCGGCCCTATTCGCGGAGAGGCACGGGCAGATGGTCGGCTTCGCCCGCAAGCGGCTGCGCCGCTTCGGGATCCCTCAGGCATGGGCGGACCCTGAGGACGTGGTGCAGATCGCCATCACGAGCGTGCTGACCAGCACCGAGCCGGTCGCGCAGATGCGCCCGTACGTCTTCAAGGCCATCGAGAACGAGGTATGGCACGCGGCAAAGAGCTACCGCAACGTCCAGGTGTACGGGTCCTGGGACACGGACTTGCGGATGGAGGCTGCCGGTCCCGCTGCCGATCCGTTACACGCGGTCGATCTGCGCCTTGACCTGGACACCGCGCTGGACGCCCTGCCGCCGAAGCAACACAGAGCGGTGCTGTGCACCAAGGTACTGGGGCTGACCCGAGCGGAGACTGCCCAGGCGATGGGCTTGGCGCCGGGGACGGTCGCCACCCACGTATCTCGGGCGGTGGCCACGCTGAAACTGACCCTCGGCGGCGCCCTGGCCGTGGTGCCGATCGGATGCGCAGTGCAATGGCTGCGCTCCGGCTCGCTACCCACCGAACCCGCCGGGGTCAGTAGCGCGGTGAGGACGCTGCTGTCGCAGCCCTGGTGGTGGATTCTGGTGGGCATGGCCGCCCCCCTGCTCCGCAGTTGGCCGTTGAAGTCGGGAGGCGTCGAGCCCTGCTGGGGGTAGGAGGGTTGTTGGGAACGTTGCTCTGGGGCAGCGGACGCGCGGACGAGGACTCCGGCTCCCGATTCACGAGGAGGGCCGCCGACGAGATCCCGCTCCGGCGCGAGGTCGACCCTCCTACCAGCCGACGAAAGCGCGTTTGGGTGGAGAAGCGGCAAGAGCACGTTTGGCTGGAGGAGCGCCGCTGATATCGGAAGGCCGGACCAGGCCGGGCCGTAGCCGGTGGTCACTCGGGAAGGGCGCGGTCGCTGGGCCCTCCCCGAGTGATCCCGTCATATTCGCGGACACTCTCGCGTCATGAATCCCGGATAAGCTCCCCGTTCCGGAGCGACCAAGCCCCGGACCCCGACCCGCGTGCGTGACGTAGGGGGCCTGGAAAGCCAGAAGCCGGACCACAGAGTGGTCCGGCTTCGACAGGCCGACCACGGTAACAAGAGGCGGCCGCGCGCATGGTTCCCGGATAAACTCCCCTTGCTGACTGATTGCGCCTAGCGGAATGCCAGACTCTTCCAGGCGAGGGTTCCAACGGCGGGGCGATCTATGAACACCCTAAACGTCGAAGTCTTAGTGTCGCCAATGATTCCTTCCCCGCTGCTGCAGGTTATTCGGGTCGTTGCATAGGTGCCGCCCCTCGGTATGGCCGTAAACGGTGCCAGCTTGTAGTAGCCAACCGCGTTCACCCTCGCGCTCCTGGTCTGCCCTGCTGCGCTCATGGTGACCTGAACGGGGCGGTAATTGAGACCTGCACCACCACAAGCAACCCCCCCGTTGACCTGTACTGTTCCACTCCAGGGCCAGGCGTGTGCCGGTGCTGCGGTCGTGGGTACGGCAGTGACTGCAGCGGCGCCAACGAAAATGGCACCCACAAGGATGTTCAGCGGCTTGCGCACAAGGGTGGGAGACATCTTTCCTCCGTGGAAGGCGAGAGGAAGCAGCTTGATATCCAGCTGGAAATTTGCCTCAGCGTTAGGTTTTCTCGACGACTCGATGCGTCGTCAGTACCCGCATTCGATACCGAATGGCACCCATGAAGAGTCTAGGAGCGTTGCTCCATCCGTGCACCTGGGATGGCGCGCTTGCGCCTTGCTACGTCGCAGCCTTGGCGCCTCCGCCCCAGTGGCAGCTGCGCTGATCGTCGCCCATCACGTGGAGGAGTCGAGGAGTGGTCCGGGCGCGACGGACGCCCCGCACTCTTTGCACGCGACCGCCCCGGCGATCGACCGCAGCACTTCCAGCGCTTCGTACACGTCCAGTTCAGGGTCCCCGGCCGGAGCGTCGCACAGTCCCAGATGTGCACGACGATCGACCCCGGAACGGCCGCTGCCGGGAGGGCTTGCGCTACTTGCGCAGGTCCGCGCCCGGGCACGTGTACGCGGAAGGGCCCCGGTGGTGTGCGAGCCGCCCTAGTGAGCCGGTTTTGAGTTCTCCCGTCGCCACTTGAGTCGTGTTCCGTTTCGGATCGTGGCTTGGGCGGTGACGGGGCTGGTGGTTTGCGGT
>NZ_JBHVDX010000087.1:0-38233 GCF_042802555.1 Streptomyces sp. NPDC057474
GGCCGGCAGCCTGCCGCCTGACCGTCTCGCGGTGGCTTCGGCCGCCGCCCACCCCACACCCTCCGCAGGCATCCCTTGGAATTGATCATCTAGGCGGGGGTGGGGGATGGGGCCTGTTCGGCCGGTCGTGCGGCACCCGGTGTCGGTGCCGGTGCTGAACGGAGGTGGGTTCCGCAGCTCGGCGGTTACAAGGTGCCGCTGCGCCTACCCGTGCCGCCCCTGGCGGCACGACTGCCCGCAGCTACGTGGTGTGGCCAGGCAGGCGCAAGCGCTTACGCGTGCGCCTGTGTGCGCCCCGGTCCGCCGCCGTGCGCGCCGGACCGAGCGGCGTGCTCAGCCGCCGTACGCCCCCGAGGCGGTCAGCCGCAGGGCCGTGTCGATGAGGGGCACGTGGCTGAACGCCTGCGGGAAGTTGCCGACCTGGCGCTTGAGCACCGGGTCCCACTCCTCGGCGAGGAGACCCAGGTCGTTGCGGAGGGAGAGCAGCTTCTCGAAGAGCTTGCGGGCCTCGTCCACGCGGCCGATCATCGCCAGGTCGTCGGCCATCCAGAACGAGCAGGCGAGGAACGCGCCCTCGTCGCCCGGCAGCCCGTCCACGCCCTCGTCCTCGCCGGAGGTCGGGTAGCGCAGGATGAAGCCGTCCGGGGTGGACAGCTCGCGCTGGATCGCCTCGATGGTGCCGATGACGCGCTTGTCGTCCGGCGGCAGGAAGCCCATCTGCGGGATCAGCAGCAGTGAGGCGTCCAGCTCCTTCGAGCCGTACGACTGTGTGAAGGTGTTGCGCTCCTTGTCGTAACCCTTCTCACACACGTCCCGGTGGATGTCGTCGCGCAGCTCGCGCCACTTCTCCAGCGGGCCGTCCGCGTCACCGGACTCGATGAGCTTGATCGTGCGGTCCACGGCGACCCAGGCCATGACCTTGGAGTGCACGAAGTGGCGGCGCGGGCCGCGCACCTCCCAGATGCCCTCGTCCGGCTGGTCCCAGTGGTCCTCCAGGTAGCGGATCAGCTTCAGCTGAAGGAGGGCGGCGTAGTCGTTGCGGGCCAGGCCCGTCATGTGGGCCAGGTGCAGGGCCTCGGTGACCTCGCCGTACACATCCAGCTGGAGCTGGTGCGCGGCGCCGTTGCCGACCCGGACCGGGCCGGAGTTCTCGTACCCGGGCAGCCAGTCCAGCTCGGCCTCGCCCAGCTCCCGCTCACCGGCGATGCCGTACATGATCTGCAGGTTCTCCGGGTCGCCGGCGACGGCCCTGAGCAGCCACTCGCGCCAGGCGCGGGCCTCGTCGCGGTAGCCGGTGCGCAGCAGCGAGGAGAGGGTGATGGCCGCGTCGCGCAGCCAGGTGTAGCGGTAGTCCCAGTTGCGGACGCCGCCGATGTGCTCCGGGAGCGAGGTGGTCGGCGCGGCGACGATGCCGCCGGTGGGCGCGTACGTCAGGGCCTTCAGCGTGATCAGCGAGCGGATCACGGCCTCGCGGTACGGGCCGTGGTACGTGCACTGCTCCACCCAGTCGTGCCAGAACTCCTCGGTGGCCCGCAGCGACGGCTCGGGCTCCGGCAGCGGCGGGGGCTGCTTGTGCGAGGGCTCCCAGGAGATCGTGAACGCGATCCGGTCGCCGGGCGTCACCGTGAAGTCGGAGTACGTGGTCAACGCCTTGCCGTACGTCTCGCACTCGGTGTCGAACCACACAGAGTCCGGCCCGGCGACGGCCACCGTGCGCCCCTCGTGCTTGTGCACCCAGGGGACCACACGGCCGTACGAGAACCGCATGCGCAGCGCCGAGCGCATCGGCACCCGGCCGCTGACGCCCTCCACGATCCGGATCAGCTGCGGGGCGCCGTCACGGGGCGGCATGAAGTCCGTCACACGGACCGTGCCGCGCGGGGTGTCCCACTCGGATTCCAGGATCAGCGAGTCGCCGCGGTACCGGCGGCGGGAGGCCGTCGGCGGCTCGGCGTCCGAGGCGTGCGCGGGGCCCAGTCTCCAGAATCCGTGTTCCTCGGTGCCGAGCAGTCCGGCGAAGACGGCGTGGGAGTCGAAGCGGGGCAGGCACAGCCAATCGACCGTGCCGTCCCGGCAGACCAGCGCTGCGGTCTGCATGTCTCCGATGAGTGCGTAGTCTTCGATGCGCCCGGCCACGTGCAACTCCAGTCGAACGGCCACGTCGTCGCCCCCCGAGGGGCGGTCGCTGTGCGGTGTGCGGTCAAGGGACCCAAGGGAACGACAAAGGAACCATATTTCCAGAGTGTTCCAAGGGACGGTGTCATGCGATGTCGCTCAACGATCCTCAACGCAAATGAGGCGATCGTTGCTCAACGGACTGACGAGCTCTCATGATTACCGGAGACGGGCGGGGGTGGTGCCGTCGCGGCGGCCGCGCTCGGCAGCGAGTGTCCGACGAGGATACGACGCACCGGAGGGCTCCGCGTGCCGCTCCAGGCAACACGAGTGGGCCGAACGGGTGAGCCAAGGGTGAAGGCTGATCGAGATTCGCCGACTGTCGTACGGGTCCGTGTCGGCCCGTGTGCGGAGCGTGGCCGGAAGCGATCGTGTCCTGTCGCTGATACCCTGGTAGCCCGTGGACCGGTGGGCGCCCCGACGACAGAGGGACCCCCGAACCGCAGCGAAGGCACCCCCGACGGATCCGATCGGGCGGCGGCCGACCCGCACACCGAACCGCGACCACGGGAGCCCCGTCTTGGCCATGCCGCCCGCTGCTTTTCGAAACACGACGACCAAGCACATCTTCGTCACCGGGGGTGTCGCCTCCTCGCTCGGCAAGGGTCTGACCGCCTCCAGCCTCGGCATGCTGCTCAAGGCACGGGGCCTGCGCGTCGTGATGCAGAAGCTCGACCCGTACCTGAACGTCGACCCGGGCACGATGAACCCCTTCCAGCACGGTGAGGTGTTCGTCACCAACGACGGCGCCGAGACCGACCTGGACATCGGCCACTACGAGCGCTTCCTCGACCGCGATCTGGACGGCTCGGCCAACGTCACCACCGGCCAGGTCTACAACACGGTCATCGCCAAGGAGCGGCGCGGCGAGTACCTGGGCGACACCGTGCAGGTCATCCCGCACATCACCAACGAGATCAAGCACCGCATCCGCCGCATGGCCTCCGACGAGGTCGACGTCGTCATCACCGAGGTCGGCGGCACCGTCGGCGACATCGAGTCGCTGCCGTTCCTGGAGACCGTCCGCCAGGTCCGTCACGAGGTCGGCCGCGACAACGTCTTCGTCGTCCATATCTCGCTCCTGCCGTACATCGGGCCGTCGGGAGAGCTGAAGACGAAGCCGACCCAGCACTCGGTTGCGGCTCTGCGCAACATCGGTATCCAGCCAGATGCGATCGTGCTGCGCTGCGACCGTGAGGTGCCCGCCGCGATCAAGCGCAAGATCTCCCTGATGTGCGACGTCGACGAGGCCGCCGTGGTCGCCTGTCCCGACGCCCGCTCGATCTACGACATCCCGAAGACCGTGCACGGCGAGGGCCTGGACGCCTACGTGGTCCGCAAGCTGGACCTGCCGTTCCGTGATGTGGACTGGACGACCTGGGACGACCTGCTCGACCGCGTCCACAACCCGCTCCACGAGATCCACCTCGCGCTCGTCGGCAAGTACATCGACCTGCCCGACGCCTACCTCTCGGTCACCGAGGCCCTGCGCGCGGGCGGCTTCGCCAACAAGGCCCGCGTGAAGATCAAGTGGGTCACCTCGGACGACTGCAAGACCCCGGCGGGCGCCGCGGCCCAGCTCGCCGACGTCGACGCCATCTGCATCCCCGGCGGCTTCGGCGACCGAGGTGTCTCCGGCAAGGTCGGCGCCATCCGGTACGCCCGCGAGAACCGGATCCCGCTGCTCGGCCTCTGCCTCGGCCTGCAGTGCATCGTGATCGAGGCCGCGCGCAACCTCGCCGACATCCCGGACGCCAACTCCACCGAGTTCGACTCCGCCACCGCGCACCCGGTCATCTCCACCATGGCCGAACAGCTCGACATCGTCGCCGGTGAGGGCGACATGGGCGGAACGATGCGCCTGGGCATGTACCCGGCCAAGCTCGCCGAGGGCTCGATCGTGCGCGAGGTGTACGACGGCAAGGAGTACGTCGAGGAGCGCCACCGCCACCGCTACGAGGTGAACAACGCCTACCGCGGGGAACTGGAGAAGAAGGCCGGCCTGCAGTTCACCGGAACCTCGCCCGACGGCAAGCTCGTCGAGTACGTCGAGTACCCGCGGGAGGTCCATCCGTACCTGGTCGCGACCCAGGCGCACCCCGAGCTGCGCTCCCGCCCGACCCGGCCGCACCCGCTCTTCGCGGGGCTGGTGAAGGCCGCGGTGGAGCGCAAGACCGGTAAGTAAAACCGAGCGACACGAGAGCTGTACGGTGACCGGGGTGCGCGTCTTTCGGGATGTGTGCCCCGGTTTCTTTGCTGCACGTGTGGGAGGACGAGTCGACATGACGATCAAGGACACCGCCGAGGAGTGGGAGGTCCGGGCGAGCGAGACGCCGTTCGTCGGCAAGAAGACCTCCGTGCGCACCGACGACGTGGTCATGCCCGACGGTTCGGTCGTCCGCCGCGACTACCAGGTCCACCCCGGTTCCGTCGCGGTTCTCGCCGTCGATGACCAGGACCGGGTCCTGGTCATCCGGCAGTACCGCCACCCCGTCCGCGAGAAGCTCTGGGAGATTCCCGCCGGGCTGCTCGACGTGCCCGGCGAGAACCCGCTGCACGCCGCCCAGCGCGAGCTGTACGAGGAGGCGCACGTCAAGGCGGAGGACTGGCGGGTGCTGACCGACGTCTACACCACGCCCGGCGGCTGCGACGAGGCCGTGCGGATCTTCCTGGCCCGGGACCTCTCCGAGGCCGAGGGGCAGCGGTTCGACGTGGAGGACGAGGAGGCCGACATGGAGTTGGCCCGGGTGCCGTCGGGTGAGCTGGTGCGGGGGGTTCTCGCCGGGGAGTTGCACAACAACTGCCTGGTGGTGGGGGTCCTTTCGTTGGTCGCGGCGCGTGCGGGGGACGGTATCGAGGCGTTGCGTCCCGCTGAGGCGCCTTGGCCTGCGCGACCGTTTGAGCTTTAGGGGTGTCGAGGTTGTAGGTGAGCTGCGGGAGGTCTGTGGCTGGTCGCGCAGCTCCCCGCGCCCCTTACGGGGCTCACCTTGGCTGCCGGTCGTACGATCTGCTGATCCGATCGAGCGACCTCGCCGCCCTGCTCCGCCCAGATCGTCGCAGAGCGTGAACTAGGCTCGGGAAACGCCCGAACCGGAGTCCCGGCGGGCTTGCTCGTGCGGTGGGACGGGAGTGTGGCCCGTGGCGGATCAGGCGGTGGACCTCGGGGGTGCCCGGGTGTCCGGAACAGGGCGGCCCCCGGCTGTCGAGGCCGCCCCCACGGACAGTCAGTTCCTCGGCCGCACACGAGAGTTGAAAGAACTGCGGGCCGACATCGGCCGGGCCGGGCTCAACACCCTCGCGGGCCGCAAGGCACCCCACGCGCGCGTGCTGCTCATCGCCGGCCGGCCCGGCTTCGGCCGCACCGCGCTCGCCGAGGAACTCGTACGGCAGGTTACCGACGGTTACCCCGATGGGGTGCTGCGGGCCCGGCTCGCCGAACCCGACGGCACCCGGGTGCCGGTCGAGAGCGCGGCGCGGGAACTGCTCGGGGAGCTCGGGCTGCCGGCGCCGGCCGGTGCCGACGAGGACGAACTCAGTGAGGCGTTGCGGGAGGCGCTGGCCGATCGCCGGGTGGTGGTCCTGCTGGACGACGCGGCCGATGCCGAGCAGGTCGACGCGCTACTGCCGGACACACCCGACTCCCTGGTCGTGGCGGTCTCCGGGGGGCCGCTGACGGGCATCTCCGACGTTCGCCCCTGCACCCTGGGCGGACTGGACACCAAGTCCGCAGTGGAGCTGCTGGAACGCTTCAGCGGCTCGGTGCGCATCACCGTGGACCCCCGCTCGGCCGAGGGGCTCGCCGAGGTGTGCGGGGCCCAGCCCGCCGCGCTGCGCCTCGCCGGGGGCTGGCTGGCCGCCCGGCCCGCCGCCGCCGTCTCCGACCTGGCCAAGCAACTGCGCGCCGAGGACGACGACAGCCCGCCGCTCGCCAGGGTCTTCAAGCTGGTGTACGCCTCGCTGCCGACCGCCGCCGCCCGGATACTGCGCCTCCTCGCGCTCGCCCCGGCGGGCCTGGTCGACCCGCACATCGCCTCCGGGCTCGCCGGCTGCTCGGTCGGCGCGGCCCGCACCACGCTGGACGACTTCGTGGCCCTCGGGTTCCTGCACCAGATCGACTCGGAGCCGCCGCGGTACGAGGTCCCCGGCTGCCTCCAGCCGCTGCTGTGGTTCCTCGCCGAGAGCCAGGAGCGGCCGGGCGAGCTGCAGCTGGCCCGCGCGCGGATGCTGGAGCGGACGGTACGGCTGCTGCAGTCCTGCCGGGCCATCACCGAGACCGACAGCCCGCTCGCCCGCGAGAAGCTCCTCGCGATGCCCAAGGCGCTGCGGTTCCCGACCCCCCGGGCCGCCGAGGAGTGGCTGCGCGTCCGACGGCCCGCGCTGCTGGCCGCGGCCCGGCTCGCGGTCGCCGACGGGGAGCTGGACACCCTCGCCCGGCGGCTGATGTCCCAGCTGGTCCGGGCCATGGTGGCGCACTTCGGCACCCAGGCCGCGGCCCCCGACCTGTACGGCATCCACGGGCTCGTCCTCGATGTCGCCGAGCGCCGCGACCTGCCCCGCGAGCAGGCGGCCGCCCTGCTGAACCTGGGCGACCTGGACGCCCGGACCGGCCGTACGAAGGCGGCGCTGGCCCGCTACCGGGCCGCGCTGGACGCCGGACGCCGGGCGAACGACCCGTACGCGACCGGCCGCGCGATGGAATCCGTAGGCGGCGCCCATCAGGAGCTGGAGGACTACGAGCGGGCCGCCGACTGGTACGGCAGGGCGCTCGCCCAGCGGCTCGCCCGGGACGAGCGCGAGGACGCCGCCCGGCTGTACGGCCGGATCGCCGCCGCGCACACCTACGCGGGCCGCTACGGCGAGGCGCTGCGCAACTGGAGCTCGGCGCTCACCGGCTACCGCAGGCTCGGCGATGTGGGCGGCCAGGCAAGGGCGTTGAGCGAGATGGCACGCGTCCAGGAGTACGCGGGGCGGCCCGAGGAGTCGCTGCAGACCTGCCAGGAGGCGGCGGAGTGGGCGCGGCGCGCCGACGACACCCGACTGCAGGCCGCGCTCCAGCTCCGGACCGCCGACACCCTGGAGCGGCTCGGCGACCCGGCGGCGGCCCGGCTGCACCGGGGAGCCGCCGAGCGGCTGCTGGGCGACGAGGTCCCGGACCCCGAAACCAACGAGATCGAGCCGGAACAAGGCGCTAACACCTGCGAAATCCGTAGTGCATCCGCGAAAGATTGATGCATTGAAAGGCTAGACAGTAGAGACGCCTTCATTAGACTGGCTACGCCGCCGGTTCTCCTGCGGTGTCTCCCGGTGCGCTCCGATGCGTACGGGTACGTCCCGCATCGCGTGGCATATCCCGCCTGTGCGTGCGGGCCCCCACACCCCTCCGAGCCAAGGACCGTGATCGACGTGAAGGTCGGCATCCCCCGCGAGGTCAAGAACAACGAGTTCCGGGTGGCCATCACCCCCGCCGGCGTGCACGAGCTGGTGCGCCACGGCCACCAGGTCGTCATCGAGCAGGGCGCCGGTGTCGGCTCGTCGATCCCGGACGTCGAGTACGTCGCCGCCGGCGCCGAGATCCTGGCCACGGCCGACGAGGTGTGGGCCGCCGCCGACCTGCTGCTCAAGGTCAAGGAACCCATCGCCGAGGAATACCACCGCCTCCGCAAGGACCAGACGCTCTTCACCTACCTGCACCTGGCCGCCTCCAAGGAGTGCACCGACGCCCTCGTCGTGTCGGGCACGACCGCGATCGCGTACGAAACGGTCGAACTGCCCAGCCGCGCGCTGCCGCTGCTCGCGCCGATGTCCGAGGTCGCGGGCCGGCTCGCCCCGCAGGTCGGCGCCTACCACCTGATGCGGGCCAACGGCGGTCGCGGCGTGCTGCCCGGCGGCGTGCCGGGTGTGCTGGCCGGCCGGGCCGTCGTCATCGGCGGTGGCGTGTCGGGCTGGAACGCCGCGCAGATCGCCATCGGCATGGGCTTCCACGTGACCCTGCTCGACAAGGACATCAACAAGCTGAAGGAAGCCGACAAAGTCTTCGGCACGAAGATCCAGACCGTCGTCTCCAACGCCTTCGAGCTGGAGAAGGCCTGCCTGGAGGCCGACCTCGTCATCGGTGCCGTCCTCATCCCGGGCGCCAAGGCCCCGAAACTGGTCACCAACGAACTCGTGTCGCGGATGAAGCCGGGAAGTGTCCTTGTCGACATCGCGATCGATCAGGGTGGCTGCTTCGAGGACTCCCGGCCCACCACCCACGCCGAGCCGACCTTCCCGGTCCACGAGTCGGTCTTCTACTGCGTCGCCAACATGCCCGGCGCGGTGCCCAACACCTCCACCTACGCACTGACCAACGCCACGCTGCCGTACATCGTGGAACTCGCCGACCACGGCTGGGCCGAGGCGTCTCGCCGTGACCCCGCGCTGGCCAGGGGTCTCAACACCCATGACGGCAGGGTCGTTTACCGCGAGGTCGCCGAGGCGCACGGCCTGGAGCATGTCGAGTTGGCGTCGCTGCTCGGCTGACCCGCCGTCCGGCCTGGCGTCGCGAGAGCCCGCCGATCGGCCGCTGACCGGCTGCTTCAAGTCACCTTTCGGTAAAAGGCGATACGTCAACACAGGTCGTCAACGGCACCTTCCCGGCCGGATCTTGCCCGACAAGGTCCGGCCGGATGTGTGTATGGTCACTTTGTGACACTCGCGCAACTCGCCTCGAACGTAACCGTTCGGATGTTTCGCGCACCGGTGAAACCTGCCGTGCGACGGCCCTACGCCCTTGACAGCCGCATGTTTCATTGCCGACACATCGGGCCGGGTCCGGCGGATTGTGTTGCTGCGGACCGCCGACACGCCATAGAGTCGCCAGCTGTCGGCATGGTGCCACGCTGACCTATCTAGAAGTTTCCTGGTCACCAAGGAGGTAAGACGACTTGTGAATGAGTCGACATTTACTCCCGGGGGTGGTCAACCAGGAATGCCTGCGCCGGTCTCGGGCCCTACTGGGTTCGCGGCTGTCGGCTCCGTCGCCGTCCGCACCTTCGCGGCCCGCCAGAGTCCGCAGGCAACTCCGACAGCACTCCAGAGCATGGATGGCCTACACGTGAACGCCATGGCCGGCGACGGAAGTGGCGGGGTCCGCAACCACTTCGCCGACTACGACGAGCTGCCCGACGGGCACTTCTACGACCCCGATGCCGAGTACGAGCCCGATCCGGAGTACGCGGCCACGCTCGCGCCCGACGCGGCACGCCAGCGCCGCGAGCGCATCGGTCCGACCGGTCGCCCGCTGCCGTACTTCCCGATCCCGGGCCCGCTGACCGACCACGGTCCCGCGAAGATCATCGCGATGTGCAACCAGAAGGGCGGCGTCGGCAAGACGACGTCGACCATCAACCTGGGTGCCGCGCTCGCGGAGTACGGCCGCCGGGTCCTGCTCGTCGACTTCGACCCGCAGGGCGCCCTCTCGGTCGGCCTCGGCGTGAACCCGATGGAGCTCGACCTCACGGTCTACAACCTGCTCATGGAGCGGGGCATGTCGGCCGACGAGGTCCTGCTGAAGACCGCGGTCCCCAACATGGACCTGCTGCCGAGCAACATCGACCTGTCGGCGGCCGAGGTCCAGCTGGTCTCCGAGGTCGCGCGCGAGTCCACGCTGCAGCGGGCGCTCAAGCCGCTGCTGGCCGACTACGACTACGTCGTGATCGACTGTCAGCCCTCGCTCGGCCTGCTCACCGTGAACGCCCTGACGGCCGCCCACAAGGTGATAGTGCCGCTGGAGTGCGAGTTCTTCGCCCTGCGCGGTGTCGCGCTGCTGACGGAGACCATCGAGAAGGTCCAGGAGCGGCTCAACCCCGACCTGGAGCTCGACGGCATCCTCGCCACGATGTACGACTCGCGCACCGTGCACAGCCGTGAGGTCCTCGCGCGTGTCGTCGAGGCGTTCGACGAGCACGTCTACCACACGGTCATCGGGCGCACGGTCCGCTTCCCGGAGACCACGGTCGCCGGTGAGCCGATCACCACGTACGCCTCCAACTCCGTCGGTGCCGCCGCCTACCGTCAGCTCGCCAGGGAGGTGCTCGCCCGGTGTCACGCCGAGTGAGTCTGCCGGGGGCCGACGAACTCTTCCGTACGACAGGGGGAATGGCGCTTCAGCCGTCCACTCCCCGGCGGGGGCCCAACGGAGAAGCCCGTGTGCCCGCTCCCGCCGGGGACAGCGACGGGGTCGCCGGCGCGGAGGACGCGCCGCCGTCCGTGCCCGTGCAGGGCGGTGACGGCGAGGGGTCCGAGCATGTGGCCGCGGACGCCGAGTCCGACGGCGAGCAGCCACGCAGTCGCTCTGCCGCGGCCGGGGCGGAGCGGGCCGCCGCTGCCGGGCGTCAGCCGAATCCGCAGGAAGGTTCTGCCGCCGCGCCGCGTAAGCGGGGGCGGGGCTCCGGGCGCCGTCCCAGTGGACGGGAGCGGCACGACGAGAAGATCACCGTGTACGTCTCCGCCGAGGAGCTCATGGATCTCGAACACGCGCGGCTGGTGCTGCGTGGCGAGCACGGGCTGGCCGTCGACCGCGGGCGCATCGTGCGGGAGGCTGTCGCCGTGGTGCTGGCGGATCTGGAGGCCCGAGGGGACGCGAGCATCCTCGTACGACGGCTTCGTGGGCGGTAGGAGTAGCCTGCGGGGGTTATGACCTCGTATGACTCCTCTGGCTCGGCTTCCGGTGGTTCCGCCGGGCGTCGGCGTGCGCTGGGGAGGGGGCCGTCGGCTCCGCCCTTGGCTCCGCCGGTCGAGCCGGTTTAGAGCGAGTCCTCGGCTGATGCCGGTGGGCACAGCGCGGGCGGCGGTGACGAGGAACCGCCCACTGTCGTCCCTGCCGAAGCCGAAGCCGAAGCCGAAGCCGAAGCCGAAGCCGAAGTTGAAGCCGAAGTTGAAGCCGCTGATGACGGGGTCTTCAAGGTTCGGCTTGCCAACTTCGAAGGGCCCTTCGACCTCCTCCTCCAGCTGATCTCCAAGCACAAGCTGGACGTCACCGAGGTCGCGCTTTCCAAGGTCACCGATGAGTTCATGACGTACATCCGGGGGATGGGGTCGGACTGGGACCTGGACGAGACGACCGAGTTTCTCGTCGTCGCCGCGACGCTGCTGGATCTGAAGGCGGCCCGGTTGCTGCCCGCCGCCGAGGTCGAGGACGAAGCGGATCTCGCGCTCCTCGAAGCCCGGGATCTCCTATTCGCGCGGCTGCTCCAGTACCGCGCGTACAAACAGATCGCGGGGATCTTCAACCGGCGGCTGGACGAGGAGGCGCGGCGGTATCCGCGGACCGTCGGGCTGGAGCCGCACCACGCGGAGCTGTTGCCCGAGGTGGTCATCAGCATCGGGGCGGAAGGATTCGCCAGGCTGGCCGTGAAGGCGATGCAGCCGAAGCCGAAGCCGCAGGTGTACGTCGATCACATCCACGCGCCCCTCGTCAGCGTTCAGGAGCAGGCCCAGATCGTCGTCGCGCGGCTGCGGGAGCTGGGGGAGGCGTCCTTCCGGGTGCTCGTGGAGGACACCGATGACACCCTCACGGTCGTCGCCCGTTTCCTCGCACTGCTGGAGCTCTATCGGGAGAAGGCCGTGGCCCTCGACCAGGAGACCGCGCTCGGGGATCTGATCGTGCGGTGGACCGGTGGGGGCGGGGGCGCGGAGCCCGTGGTCACGGACGAGTTCGACCGGCCGCCCGAGCCGCCCAAGGAGGAGAAGGCGTGAGCGAGGAGAGAACCGGGGTGCCCGAGGGTCCGCGTACCGTCGCCGACCTCGACCTCAAGCCCGCCCTGGAGGCAGTCCTCATGGTCGTGGACGAGCCCGCGACGGAGGAGCACCTGAGCAAGATCCTTGAGCGGCCGAAGCGGCAGATCGCCAAGGCGCTCAGGGAACTGGCCGACGAGTACGTGGTGCAGGAGCGTGGGTTCGAGCTGCGGCTGATCGCGGGCGGGTGGCGGTACTACACCCGGCCCGAGTACGCCGCCGCCGTCGAGCGGTTCGTGCTGGACGGCCAGCAGGCCCGGCTGACCCAGGCCGCGCTGGAGACGCTGGCCGTGGTCGCGTACCGGCAGCCGGTGAGCCGGAGCAGGGTCTCGGCCGTGCGAGGAGTCAACTGCGACGGGGTCATGCGCACCCTCCTTCAGCGCGGTCTGGTCGAGGAGGCGGGCGCGGAACCCGAAACAGGTGCGATCCTGTACAGGACGACGAACTACTTCCTGGAGCGGATGGGCCTGCGCGGCCTGGACGAGCTCCCGGAGCTCGCGCCCTTCCTCCCGGAGGCGGAGGCGATCGAGGCCGAGACGCTGGAAGGGGTCCCGTCGTTCGATCCGGATGCACCGGATGCAGATGCAGACGACACGACGACGACGGAACTTTGATGCGAAGCAGTGGCAGCGGCAGTGGCAGGAACAACGGGCGCGGCAACCCTCGGGGAAGCGGTGGCGGCGGCTCCCAGCCGAAGGGCGGGGGAGGGCGCGACGACAGGCCGAAGCGCCCGGGCAAGCCCCGTCCCGAGGAGCGCCGCTACGACGTGGGCCCCGGCGCCACCCACGAAGGACCGAAGTCCGGGCGTGGCGACGCGGCCCGCGGTGGCGCCAAGGGCGGCCCCAAGCAGTCCCCGAGCAATGGGCGCGGCCGTTGGGCCCCGGCGACCTCCCGCGAGTACGACGCCCGGGCGGAGGAGCGCAACCGCGAGCGGTACGCGGGCAAGAAGGACGTCAAGCTGCCCAAGACCTTCCCGGGCGCCGAGCAGGAGGGCGAGCGGCTGCAGAAGATCCTCGCGCGCGCGGGCTACGGCTCCCGGCGGGCGTGCGAGGAGCTGATCGAGCAGGCGCGGGTCGAGGTCAACGGCGAGATCGTCCTGGAGCAGGGCAAGCGCGTCGACCCGGAGACGGACGAGGTCAAGGTCGACGGGCTGACGGTCGCGACGCAGTCGTACCAGTTCTTCTCGTTGAACAAGCCGGCCGGTGTCGTGTCGACGATGGAGGACAACGAGGGCCGGCAGTGCCTCGGTGACTACGTGACCAACCGCGAGACGCGGCTGTTCCACGTCGGGCGGCTCGACACCGAGACCGAGGGCGTCATCCTGCTCACCAACCACGGAGAGCTGGCGCACCGGCTGACCCACCCCAAGTACGGCGTGAAGAAGGTCTACCTCGCGCACATCGTGGGCCCGATCCCGCGCGACCTGGGCAAGCAGCTCAAGGACGGCATTCAGCTGGAGGACGGGTACGCGCGCGCGGACCACTTCCGGGTCGTGCAGCAGACCGGCAAGAACTACCTCGTCGAGGTCACCCTGCACGAGGGGCGCAAGCACATCGTGCGCCGGATGCTGGCGGAGGCCGGCTTCCCGGTCGACAAGCTGGTGCGCGTCGCCTTCGGGCCGATCACCCTCGGCGACCAGAAGTCGGGCTGGCTGCGCCGGCTGTCGAACACCGAGGTCGGGATGCTGATGCAGGAGGTCGACCTCTAGGGTCTCCGACGCCTTCTGGCGTCGGGTCGAGCGTCATTCGAGCAGGGCCGGTCCCGGGTTTGCCTTCGGGGCCGGTCCTTTGCCGTTCCCGGCGCCACTCTTGGCCTTCCTTTCCCCGTAAAAGGGTTGTGCCCCGGCGCCCGCCCCTTTATAGTCGTTATGACTATTAGTCACGGTGACCATAAAGGGGGTGGTGGATGTGACCTCGCCTGAGGGCTACGACAAGTACGCCTACGAACCCTTCGCCGTCACCGTCGACCTGGCCGTCTTCACCGTCCGCGCGGGCACCCTCCAGGTGCTGCTCGTCGAGCGTGGGCATGAGCCGTACGCGGGTCGCTGGGCGCTGCCCGGCGGGTTCGTGCTGCCGGGCGAGTCCGCGGAAGAGGCCGCCTGGCGCGAACTCGCGGAGGAGACCGGGGTCACGGACGTCCCCGGGCTCCACCTGGAGCAGTTGCGGACCTACAGCGAGCCGGGGAGGGACCCGCGGATGCGGGTCGTCACCGTCGCGTTCGCCGCGCTGTTCCCGGACCTGCCCGTTCCGCACGGCGGCGGTGACGCGGCACAGGCCCAGTGGCTGCGGTTCAACGCCATCGGTCCGCTCGCCTTCGACCACGACCGCATCCTCGCCGACGCCCACGAACGCGTCGGCGCCAAGCTCGAGTACACCTGTCTCGCCACCTCCTTCTGTCCGCCCGAGTTCACGCTCGGCGAGCTGCAGCAGGTCTACGAGACCGTGTGGGGCACTCCGCTCGACCGGCCCAACTTCCGGCGCAAGGTGCTGGCCACGCCGGGCTTCGTCGAACAGGTGCCCGGCGCCGCCCGCCTGACCGGCGGTCGCGGCAAGCCCGCCGCGCTGTATCGCGCGGGTGGGGCCACCGCCCTGCACCCGCCCCTGCTGCGACCCACCACGGAAGGACGGCCCTGATGACCATGACGTTGCGTACCAAGCGCTCCGCCACCGGATCCCTGCTCGGTCTCGCCCTCGGAGACGCCCTCGGCTTCCCGACGGAGTTCAACGATGTCCCGTCGATCCTCGCCAAGTGCGGTCCCTGGCGGAAGATGGGGTTGCCGAAGCCCGCGATCGTCACCGACGACACACAGATGACGCTGGCGCTGGCGCACGGGCTGCGCGCGGCCATGGACCGAGGGGTGCTCGCCCCCGAAGCCCTCGTGCAGGCCGTCCGCAAGGAGTTCGTGGAGTGGTCCCGCTCCCCGGAGAACAACCGCGCCCCCGGCCACACCTGTCTGGTCGCCTGCGACCTCCTCGCGGTCGCACGCCACCCCTGGCAGTTCGCCAGCCAGATCGGCTCCAAGGGCTGCGGCGCCAACATGCGGGTCGCGCCCCTCGGCCTGATCGGCCCCCTCAGCGACGAACAGCGCGCGGGCGCCGCCCAGTTGCAGGCCGCCCTCACCCACGGCCACCCCACCGCGCTCGCCGCCTCCGACCTCACCGCCCACGCGATACGGCTGCTCGCCCAGGGCGCCGAACCGATGGGCCTGGTCGGCCTGTTGCGGTCGTACGCGTACGAGAACCGCGCCCGCTATCACGCGCGCTGGCTCGGCGACCTGTGGACCTACAGCCAGGATCCCTCGGCCGAGCACTACATCTCCCGGGGCTGGGACGAGTGCCTGGAGGCCCTGGACCGCGTCCAGGAGGCCCTGCGGCTCCCGTCACCCGAGATCGACCCCTGCCTGGCCACGGGGGAGGGCTGGATCGCCGAGGAGGCCCTCGCCACCGGGCTCCTCTGCTTCCTGCTCTTCGTCGACGAGCCCGTCACCGCGCTGCGCCGCGCCGCCTGCACCTCGGGCGACTCCGACTCCATCGCCTGCCTCACCGGTGCCTTCGCGGGCGCCTACCACGGGCCGGACGCCTGGCCCGCCGAGTGGGCCGACCGGATCGAGTACCAGGGCGACCTCGTCTCACTGGGGGCTCTCTGGGACGCTTGAGGGATGACCGACGCCCTCGACATCGACCTGGCCCCCGTGGTCGCCGAACAGCCCGACCCGCTGCTGTTCGCGACTGTCTCCGGAGCGCATCTGTACGGCTTCCCCTCGCGTGACTCGGACGTCGACCTGCGCGGCGTGCACGTGCTGCCGACGGCCGAACTGGTCGGGCTGCGCGAGCCGGAGGAGACCCGGTCGAAGATGTGGGACCGGGACGGTGTCGAAATGGACCTCGTCACGCACGATCTGCGCAAGTTCGCGCGGTTGTTGCTGCGCCGCAACGGCTATGTTCTGGAGCAGCTGCTCTCCCCGCTCGTCGTGCACACCGGCGAGGCGCACCGCGAACTGATGGCGCTCGCCCCCGGGGTGCTCACCCGTCACCACGCCCACCACTACCGGGGGTTCGCCATCACGCAGTGGCGGCTCTTCGAGAAGACCGGTGAACTCAAGCCGCTGCTCTACACGTTCCGGGTGCTGCTCACCGGCATCCACCTCATGCGCAGCGGCGTGGTGCAGGCCCATCTGCCCACCCTGGTGCCGGAGATCGACGAGGCACCCGCCTATCTGCCGGACCTCGTCGCGGCGAAGGCGGCCGAGGAGCACGGCAAGGCGGAGGTCGTCCGGGAGCGCGTGGCGGAGGACGTGGAGCGGCTTCAGGGCGTCCTGGACCAGGAGCAGGCCCTGTCAGTGCTGCCGGAGAACCCGTCCGCGTACGACGCCCTGCACGACTTCGTCGTCCGGGTCCGTCTGGACGGCCTCAAGGTCTGAGCCGGCCTCAAGGTCTGCGCCCGCCTGAAGGTCTGAGCCGGCCTGAAGGTCTGAGCCGGCCTCAAGGTCTGCGCCGGCCTGAAGGTCTGAGCCGGCCTCAAGGTCTGCGCCGGCCCGAAGGGCTGACGCGCGCCGGGTCCGGACGACGAAGTCCTCGACCCGGGCCCGGTCCGGCTCCGCCGGCAGCGGGCTGCGGTCCGCCGCCTCCTCGGCCTCCGTGGCCAGACGGGCCATCCAGGACTCGACCCGGGCCCACGGCACCTCGCCGCGCTTCACCGCCAGCAGGGGCTCGCGCTGGTCACCCACGTCGACAGTCAGCGCGCCCGTGCGCAGCAGGTCCCGGCAGCTCATCAGGAGTCGGAGCAGATGCATGGCGTGCTTCCAGCGGGGGGCGCCGTGCGTGCGGATGTCCGCGTCCAGCTTCTTGCGCTGGCCGAGGGCGTAGCGGGCGAACGTCTCGTGGGCCTGGCGGGACAGGAACGCCCCGCGCAGGGTGAGCAGTTCACGGCCCGTGGCGTCGACGTGCTCCACCAAGGGGGAGTGCAGGCACTCCAGGATGTTCGGGTTGGCGCGCAGGGCCAGATTGCAGAAGCGCTCCAGCTCCCAGCCGAACTGCTCCTCCGCCGGCCCCTCGACATGCGTCGGCGGTTTCTCGAAGCGCCAGAACAGTTCGGTGGGGGCCAGGAAGACACCCCGCCGGTCCGTGTCGCTGTCGTCCGTCGCGAGACCGAAGGCCCGCGACCCCATCACACAGGCGTAGATCGTGTGGTCGCGGACCAGGGCGTGCGGGTGCGGGGGCTGCATGCCCGGGAGCGTACGGGGTGGCTCAGGCCAGCTGAATCGAATTTCCCGCGACCGTGATCTCCTCGGCAGGCAGTGGCTCGGTGGCCGGTCCCTGCGCCACCGCACCGTCCGTGATCTTGAACTTGCTGCCGTGGCAGGCGCAGTCGATCGTCTCGTCCGAGACGCTGCTCACGATGCAGCCCTGGTGCGTGCAGACCGCCGAGAAGGCCTTGAAGGCGCCCTCCTCGGGCTGGGTCACGACGACCTTCCGGTCCTTGCAGATCTTGCCGCCGCCCACCGGGATGTCGGCCGTCTTCGCCAGCTCCTCGCCGCCGCCCGTGCCGGCGTCCCCGGGCGAGGACTCCTCTCCGGTGTCGCTGCCGTTGTCGCCGTACTCACTGCACCCCATGAGCAGCGCCGCCGTGCCCGCCGCGCCGGTGGCCAGAACCGTGCGCCGCGTCGAACCCATCGTCATGTCGTCACTCCGAACGTGCGGAAGAACCAGAGGGCGGAGGTCAGCCAGACGACCGTGAGAGCGGTGAAGACGAGACCGCCGATGATCGGCAGGAGCCAGCCGGGGAGTCGCTCCGAGCGGAGCAGCAGCATCTTTGCACTGAAAACACCGAAGAAGAAGCAACCCAGGAGAGAGTGCCACAAAACGCGTGATTCGTACGTCTGGAAGCCGAGGGCGTACAGACAGTGCACCGCCACCGGCACCGCGACCAGGAACGCCACCCGCCCCGACCAGCGGTGCAACACCCCCGACCAACTCGGGCCCGGCAGTTTGCCGTACATCATCAGCGCCGACGTCAGCTGCACGAGAGCGAAGCCGAACGACACCGTCGCCAGCCACGACTTGACGGCGCCCGTGCTGCTGAAGCCCGCGAGGTTGAACGCGGTGCCCGCCGGGTCGTGCACCTTGCCGTAGGCGCCGAGGCCGACCGCCACCGCGCAGGCCACGAGGGCCGGGATCAGATAGCGGGAGGCGCCGCCGGGGGCGCGGGCGGGGGTGGGGCGCGGGGACGGGAAGTCCTGGGTGGCGGCGTTCGGGTCGACGGTCATGAGCTGCTCCCTGCCGTGAGCGGTTTCCGAGGGGCCTCATGGGCTCGCTGAAGGGGGCGAGGGCGGGTCATGGGGTGACGGGGCGGGCCGTGAGCTGCTGGCCGTCGACCGTCACCGCGCCCGTCTCAGGGTCGATCTCGGGGGCCGTCGAGGGCTTGCCGTCGCGCTTGAGGATGCCGACCTGGCCGCCGTCCGGCAGCACGATCCAGCCGCCGTCGACCTCGGCCCCGCGTACGTTGGCGGTCGCGCGGTACAGCCCCGAGGGCTTGACGGTCTCGGGTGCCGTGAAGCCGTACTCATGACCGCCGATGTCGACCGTGCCGCTGACGCTCCTGCCCTTCAGCGTGCCGTTCAGCTCGGCGCCGTCCCTGCTCGTGAGCCTCATGCCGCCGTCGTCCTCGACGTCGCCCTTGAGCCAGGACTCCTTGTCGCGGCCGTCGCAGAAGTAGGCGACAGCCTTGCCGTCGCGCAGCGTCACGGCGATCGCGGCGGAGTCGTCGTCGGTGCGGCCCGTGTAGTCGGCGTCGGCCGGCGGGGTGGGTGTGGGGCTCGGCGACGGCGAGGTCCTCGTCGGCGACGGGCTCGGTGACCGGCTCGGTGACGCCGAGGCGGGCGGTGGGTCGTTCGTGGTGGAGGACGAGGTGGCGCGGGTCCCTGTCGTCGCGTTGAGCGACAGCATGAAGAGGGCCAGCAACAGCCCGCCGAGAAGTGTGAGAAGTGGTCCGGAGCGCTTCATACGAGCCTCCCCCGAGGCGTGGCGCGGACGGCCTCCCCCATGCAAGCGGACACGCGGGACGGCGTCCAGGGGCGCACGGAGGTCTTTCACCCCAAGTGGCGGGACAGTGACGTTCGCGTGACATTGTCAGGGTCTGCGGCGGTGATCCGCCACCGGGGACGCTCCCGGGCCGGGCGTCTCGGCAGGCGGGCGCCGCGCACCGGCTCGGGACGGGCTGACTAGGCTGGTTGTACAGAGAGTCGGGATGTACACAGCGAGGAGCAGAGCCGTGGCGGTACGAGCGGTCCGGGGCGCCGTCCAACTCGAGCGGGACGAGGCGGGGCACATGGACGAGCAGGTGGGCGAGCTGCTCACCGCGGTCCTGGAGCGCAACGGGCTCGGCCCGGACGACCTGATCAGTATCTGGTTCACGGCGACGCCCGACCTGCACAGCGACTTCCCGGCCGCCGCGGCCCGCAAGCTCGGGATCGTGGACGTCCCGCTGATCTGCGCGCAGGAGCTGGACATCGAGGGCGCCATGCCCCGGGTCGTACGGATCCTCGCGCACATCGAGTCCGACCGGCCCCGCTCCGAGATCGCACACGTGTACCTGGGCGCCGCGGCCGCACTCCGCAGGGACATCGCCCAGTGAGGACCGCACTCGTCATCGGCACCGGGCTGATCGGCACCTCCGCCGCCCTCGCCCTGGCCCAGCGCGGTGTGACCGTCCACCTCACCGACCACGACCCCGAGCAGGCCCGTACGGCGGCCGCGCTGGGCGCCGGCACGGAAGAGGCGCCCGAGGGCCCGGTGGACCTCGCGATCGTCGCGGCCCCGCCCGCGCATGTGGCCGCGACCCTCGCCGACGCCATGCGCAGGGGCCTCGCGCGCGGCTACCTCGACGTGGCCTCCGTCAAGGGCGGCCCCCGCCGTGAGCTGGAGGAGCTGGGCCTCGACCTCTCCTCCTACATCGGCACCCACCCCATGTCGGGCCGCGAGAAGTCCGGCCCGCTGGCCGCCACCGGCGATCTCTTCGAGGGGCGCCCCTGGGTGCTCACCCCGACCCGGGACACCGACACCGAGGTCCTGAACCTCTCCCTGGAGCTGGTCTCGCACTGCCGGGCCGTCCCGGTGGTCATGGACGCGGACGCCCACGACCGGGCCGTAGCCCTGGTCTCGCACATGCCGCACCTCGTCTCCAGCCTGGTCGCCGCACGGCTGGAGCACGCGGAGGAGTCGGCCGTACGGCTGTGCGGGCAGGGCATCCGGGACGTGACCCGGATCGCGGCCTCCGATCCGCGCATGTGGATCGACATCCTCTCCGCCAACCCCGGCCCGGTCGCCGACCTTCTCGCCGACGTCTCCGCCGACCTCGACGAGACCGTCCAGGCCCTGCGCGCCCTCCAGGCCTCCGACGAGGCCAAGCGCCGCGAGGGCGTCACCGGCATCGAGGACGTCCTGCGCCGCGGGAACGCCGGCCAGGTCCGCGTCCCCGGCAAGCACGGGTCCGCTCCGCGGATCTACGAGGTGGTGGCGGTGCTGATCGACGACCAGCCGGGGCAGCTGGCCCGCATCTTCGCCGACGCGGGGGCCGCCGGGATCAACATCGAGGACGTACGCATCGAGCACGCCACGGGGCAGCAGGCCGGTCTGGTGCAGTTGATGGTGGAGCCGAAGGCGGCGGTGGTGTTGACGGGGGCGTTGCGGGAGCGGGGTTGGGCGATTCGGCAGTAGGGGCGGGTGTGCGGTGCGGGGGCGGCGCAGTTTTTCTCGCCCCCGGACCCCCTACCCGTCCCATCCCCGGGGGCTGCGCCCCCGGAACCCCGCTTCGGCCTGAACGGCCTTGTCCTCAAACGCCGGACGGGCTGAGGGTGCCGCCGGACGGGCTGGGGGTGCCGCCGGACGGGCTGGAGGGGCGGCGGGATGGGCTACGCGCACCCAGTACCCTTGTCCGGGGCGCTTTCCGTCTCGCCCCACCACCTCGGACCAGGAAAGGTGCTCCCCAGTGGAACGCGCCACAGTGATCGTTGCCATCGACGGCCCTTCCGGCACGGGCAAGTCGAGCACCTCGAAGGCCGTGGCCGCGCAGCTCGGGCTCAGCTATCTGGACACGGGCGCCCAGTACCGGGCGATCACGTGGTGGATGGTCAGCAACGCCATCGACATAGAGGACCCGTCGGCGATCGCCGCCGTGGCTGGGAAGCCGGAGATCGTCTCGGGGACCGACCCGTCCGGGCCGACGATCACCGTCGACGGCACGGACGTCGCCGGGCCGATCCGCACCCAGGAGGTCACCTCCAAGGTCAGCGCGGTGAGTGCCGTACCGGAGGTGCGGGCGCGGATCACCGAGCTGCAGCGTTCCATCGCGTCGGGTGCCGAGAACGGCATCGTCGTCGAGGGGCGCGACATCGGCACGACCGTACTGCCGGACGCCGACCTGAAGATCTTCCTCACCGCCTCGCCGGAGGCCCGCGCCGCCCGCCGCAGCGGCGAGCTGAAGGGCGCCGACGTCCAGGCGACCCGAGAGGCACTCCTCAAGCGGGACGCGGCCGACTCCAGCCGCAAGACCTCGCCGCTCGCGAAGGCGGACGACGCGGTGGAGGTGGACACCTCGGACCTCACCCTCCAGCAGGTCATCGAGTGCGTGGTCACCCTCGTCGAGGAGAAGCGGGCGGGAAAGTGAGCGAGGCCTCCGCGGACCGGGCCCCGTCGGCCCGGACGACCTCGGCCCGGACGCCGTCGGCCGAGGCTCCTTCGCCGCGCGGCGCCGAGGTGGGCCGACGCATCGGCGTCGGTCTGATGTACGGGCTGTGGAAGCCGCGCGTGCTGGGCGCCTGGCGGGTCCCCACGACCGGCCCCGTGATCCTCGCCGTCAACCACTCCCACATCGTCGACGGCCCGATGGTCATCGGCGTGGCGCCCCGGCCGTCGCACTTCCTGGTCAAGAAGGAGGCGTTCGTCGGTCCGCTCGGCCCCTTCATGCGTGCCGTCGGCCAGGTGGAGGTTGACCGTTCGACCGCCGACCGCACCGCCATCACGCAGGCGCTCGCCGTTCTGGCGGGCGGCGGCGTGCTCGGTATCTTCCCGGAGGGCACCCGCGGCGAGGGCGACTTCGCCTCGCTGCGCGGCGGGCTCTCCTATTTCGCCGTGCGCAGTGGCGCGCCGATCGTCCCGGTGGCCGTACTGGGAAGCACGGAGCGGCGCGGACGGTTGATGAAGGGGCTGCCCCCGCTGCGCTCCCGCGTCGACGTCGTCTTCGGCGACCCGTTCGAGGCGGGTGACGGCAGTGGACGGCGTACGCGCAAGGCGCTCGACGAGGCGACCGTGCGCATCCAGAAACAGCTCGGCGCGCACCTGGACCATGCCCGACGGCTCACCGGCCGCCGGTAAAACGCCGGGCGTCCGATCGGGCGCTGGGCGACACTCAGTAGTGGATCAGCCGGCCGACAAGCCGGGTGTTCCACCGATCACCACGATGAACTACGAGGTACGGACTTCATGAACGACCAGTTTCCCTCCGAGCACGAGCACGGAGAGCTTGGCGACGCCGAGTACGCGGAGTTCATGGAGCTCGCCGCGGTAGAGGGCTTCGACCCGGAGGACGTCGAGGGCGCGCTCGAGGAGGCGGGCCACGGCCCGCTGCCCGTCCTCGCCGTCGTCGGCCGCCCGAACGTCGGCAAGTCGACCCTGGTGAACCGCATCATCGGCCGCCGCGAGGCGGTCGTCGAGGACAAGCCCGGTGTCACCCGCGACCGTGTCACCTACGAGGCCGAGTGGGCGGGCCGCCGCTTCAAGCTCGTGGACACCGGCGGCTGGGAGCAGGACGTCCTCGGTATCGACGCCTCCGTCGCCGCCCAGGCCGAGTACGCCATCGAGGCCTCCGACGCGGTCGTCTTCGTCGTCGACGCCAAGGTCGGCCCCACCGACACCGACGAGGCCGTCGTACGGCTGCTGCGCAAGGCCGGCAAGCCCGTGGTGCTGTGCGCCAACAAGGTCGACGGCCCGAGTGGCGAGGCCGACGCGTCGTACCTGTGGGCCCTGGGCCTCGGCGAGCCGCACCCCGTCTCCGCGCTGCACGGCCGCGGCACCGGCGACATGCTGGACGCCGTCCTGGAGGCCCTGCCGGAGGCGCCCGAGCAGAGCTTCGGCACGGCCGTCGGCGGTCCGCGCCGTATCGCCCTGATCGGCCGCCCGAACGTCGGCAAGTCCTCGCTCCTCAACAAGGTGGCGAACGAGGAGCGCGTCGTCGTCAACGAGGTCGCGGGCACGACCCGTGACCCGGTCGACGAGCTGATCGAACTCGGCGGTGTCACCTGGAAGTTCGTCGACACGGCGGGCATCCGCAAGCGTGTCCACCTCCAGCAGGGCGCCGACTACTACGCCTCGCTGCGCACCGCGGCCGCCGTCGAGAAGGCGGAGGTGGCCGTCATTCTCATCGACGCCTCCGAGTCCATCTCGGTCCAGGACCAGCGCATCGTGACGATGGCCGTCGAGGCGGGCCGCGCGATGGTCATCGCGTACAACAAGTGGGACACCCTCGACGAGGAGCGCCGCTACTACCTGGAGCGGGAGATCGAGACCGAGTTCGGTCAGGTCGCCTGGGCGCCCCGGGTCAATGTGTCGGCGCGCACCGGCCGACACATGGAGAAGCTGGTCCCCGCGATCGAGACGGCCCTCGCCGGCTGGGAGACCCGTGTCCCGACGGGCCGCCTGAACGCCTTCCTCGGTGAACTGGTGGCCGCCCACCCGCACCCGGTCCGGGGCGGCAAGCAGCCCCGCATCCTCTTCGGCACCCAGGCCGGCACCAAGCCGCCGCGCTTCGTGCTCTTCGCCTCCGGCTTCATCGAGGCGGGCTACCGCCGCTTCATCGAGCGCCGGCTGCGTGAGGAGTTCGGCTTCGAGGGCACCCCGATCCACATCTCGGTGCGGGTGCGCGAGAAGCGCGGCAAGAAGAAGTAGCAGTACACGTACGTGAGGAGGGCGACTCCCCGAAGGTCCGGTGACCTCGGGCAGTCGCCCTCCTCATGTGTCCCTGCGCGCCGCTTCGAGTCTCTTCGTGGTCAGAGACCCCGGCGCGGGTTCGGGGGCAGGGGCGACGGGATGTGGTGCATCCCCGTGTGTCCGGTGGGAATCCGCCCGACCGGCTGCCACACGGCCGTCGTCGTGGCCGTGTGACCGGGCTGGGTTTCGCGCTGGGTGGCGAGGTGACCCGCCGCGTGCCGGGCGCCGTACGAGCCGGAGGTGTACGAGCCGTTGGTGCGATGTCCGCCTGAGCCGTGCGACAGGCTGCCGAAGCCCGTGAACCCCAGCCCCTCCTCCCCGTGCCGGTCGCCCGGCAGGGTCCGGTAGGTCCTGACCCACTCCGCGTAGAGCGTGTCGTAGATGGGCGTGGCCGATGGCCAGCCCGACGGATCCTGAGTCGGCCGCATGGACGGGATCGACTGATAGGACTGGCGGCGGGGAACGTCATATGCGTGCACGTCTGTGCCAACGACCCCGCCCCGGAAGAGATGCGCTACCTCAACCATTCAGCCTCCGGGGGAGGGGTCGTGCCCTGAAGGGGCGCGGGTCTGTATCGATATGCGGCTCCGCCGCGTGGGTTGGGCGCGACAAGCCCCATACGACCCGTAGCCACCTGACCAGCCGCATCGCCGAGGCGGGTTGTCATGGCTCTCCGAGCGGAGCGATCAGGTGCCGGCCAGCGGCAGCGTCGCCGCCACCAGCTTCCCGTTCGCCGCCGCCTTGTCGAGCGCGTCCCGCAGCAGATCCTCCCGTGGCTGCCGCCCGATCGACCCCACCGGCGCCGCGAACATCAGCACCTGCTGATGCTTGTTCGCGGCCGCCCGCCACGCGTCGGCGACCTGCAGCGCCTGATGGGCCTGCCACCACGCGACCGGCGAACCAGCGGAGACACCCGGCTGCAGGATGGCGTGCAGCTGACCCATGGCGAGCAGGATGGACCAGCCGTGCAGCACGGGCGGTACGGAGTTGATCTGGGGGAGCGGCATGAAGCCCTGCTCGATGAGCAGCGGCAGGAAGTCGTCGCCCACGCCGGTCGTGCCCGGGCGGGCGATGGGGGCGGTCGGCTCGACGACCAGCGCCGGGTGCAACTCGCCGCTGAGCAGGATCAGTCCGCTGGTGACTCCGAGCACGGCCTGCTCGGGCGCGGCCCGGGCCGCGCTGTCCCCGACGATGGAACGGGCGGCGCCCTGCAACTGCTCCTCGGTGACCTGGACGACCTGGGAGGGCAGACAGGTGGCGTGGGCGAAGGCGAGCACGGCTGTCTCGTCGCCGACGAAGAGGACGGTGCTGGTGCGCTCCTGTTCGGAGTCGCCGGGGGTACGGCACGACGTGCAGTCGTAACCGCCGGGGGCGTTCTCTCCGGCGAGCAGCCGGTCGGCCTCTTCGTCGCCGATCTCGGCGCGTACCTCGTCGCTGACCTCGAGCATGCGCGGCACGGGTGGCTCCTCGGGATGCGGTGCGTGTCGGTGCCGGGTGGCGCCCGGCCCATGAGCACGGAGGTTCCGGCTCATGAAGAAGACAACGGGCGATCTGTGGCCGGAGTCACGCTCCACGACGAACGGAATCGAACCAACCGAAGCGCAGGGTGAATCCGTGGGCGGAATCGGTTACTCCGTGCCAACTTCCCGCGTGTTTGGGGAAGTTGGCACGGTGAAGTGGGTCACAGATCGTCAGGCAACCTGGTCGACATATCCGGAAATCAGGGAATGAAGTGGGTGGCCGGAATTGGTTGCTACTCGCGGTAACGGCGAACTGGCCTCGAATGACAAGCGATTGCTTGCTGACAGCCCGTCAACCTCCATACATTCCCGGCCGTGTGCAACGAGCACCGCTCGGGTACGTCCGCCGGCCGCTCCACAGCCAGCCCGGAGCATCACCACCGCCGGCGGACGGGGCGGAGCGCGTCACCGCGTCCTGTGCGACGCGCGTCGCGCCCCGCCTTGGGGGACCCCGGGTCCTTGGAGAGGGAAATACATGTCCGCATGTGCCGACAACGCACGCGAGAACACGCGCAAGGCGCAGAGCGAGGACCGCATCGCCAAGTGCGAGAGCGGCGGCAACTGGCACATCAACACCGGCAACGGCTACTACGGCGGCCTGCAGTTCGCCGCCGCCACCTGGCGCGCCTATGGCGGCACCGCCTACGCGTCCACCGCCGACAAGGCCTCCAAGGCCCAGCAGATCGCGATCGCCACGAAGGTCCAGCGCGCCCAGGGCTGGGGAGCGTGGCCCACCTGCGCCGGGCGGGCCGGAGCGTCCGGCAGCGCGCCCGCGGCGCCCTCCACCGGCTCGGCCTCCACCAAGTCGACCAAGCCGGCCAACCCCACCGGGTCCGGGAAATCCGCCGAGGCGGCTCCCTCGAAGGCGCCGTCGCGCTCCTCCGGTCACCCGGACCGCAGCGCGTCCCGCGGCGACCACACCGTCCGGCAGGGCGACACACTGAGCGGCATCGCCGCCCGGCACGGGACCACCTGGCGGCAGGTCTACGCCGCCAACAAAACCGTCATCGGCGGCGACCCCAACATGATCGTGCCGGGCCAGCGGCTCGACCTCTGACCCTGTCCGCCCGCCTCCGTTCCCCTGGGCGCAGGAGTCCCACCCGGCACACCCACCGGGTGGGGCCCGTGTCCCTGCGGAGGGCGACGGCCCATGCCGTCTCAGGCGCGTTCGGCCGCCTCGCCGCCGAACGCGAGTGCCCCGCGCCGCAGTTCGTACACGAGGACGCCCGGTACGTCGCGCAACCCCGGCGGCAGGCGCTGTTCGGCGACGACCACACAGGCGTCGAGGCCGCTCAGCAGCTCGTACGTGCGGGCCGCGACCGCCGGTGACATGCCCTGGGTGGGTTCGTCGACGAGGACGACACGCGGGTGGGCCGACAGGGCGCGCGCGAGGGCGAGCATGCGCTGCTCGCCGCCGGAGAGGGTGCCGGCGCGGCGGGGGAGCAGGGGTTCGAGCCACGGATAGGCGTCCAGGGCGTACGAGAGGTCCGGCGCGGCGAGTTCGAGGTTCTCGCGCACGGTGAGTGAACCGAACACGGCCCGTCGCTCCGGCACGAGGACGAGGCCGCGCCGGGCGCGCTCGTACGCGGGCGTCCGGGTGACGTCGGCCCCGTCCCACACCACGGCGCCGCCGGAGAGCGGGACCGTGCCGGCGAGGGCCCGCAGTGCGGTCGTACGGCCGGAGCCGTTGCGGCCGAGCAGCACGGTCAGGCCGGGGCCCGGGGCGGCGAGGGTGAGGCCGTGCAGGGCCTCCAGGGGGCCGTAGCGGACGCGGGCGTGCCTGAGGGAGAGGAGGGTCATCGTTCGACCGCCGGGTCGAGCGGGCCGAGTGGGTCGAGTGAACGCAGGACGTGGTCGGCGGGGCCGGAGGTGACGATCCGGCCCGCCGCCATGACGTGCACGACATCCGCGAGGTCCGCGACTAGGTCGAGGTCGTGCTCGACGACCAGCAGGGCCATGCCGTCGTCGGCGAGGGCGCGCAGCACGCGGGCGAGGGCGGCCACCTCGGCCGTGTCGAGGCCGGCGGCGGGTTCGTCGAGCAGCAGCACGCGCGGGCTTCCGGCGAGCGCCCGCGCCAGCTCGACCCGCCGCAGCGTCCCGGTCGGCAGCCCGGCCGCCGGTGCCGTCCGCACCGCCCCGTCCAGCCCGAACAGCCGCAAGGCCCGCTCCACGGCCCCGGGATCGGCGACCCGCCCTTGCTCGGCGCCCACCCGCACATTCTCGGCCACGGTCAACGACGGGAAGACAGCCAGCTGTTGGAACGTCCGCGCGATGCCGAGCCGCGTGCGGGCGTGTGCGGGCAGCCGCGTGATGTCCCGCCCGCCGAGGCGCACCTGGCCGGCACCGGGCCGCAGCGTCCCGGCGAGACAGTGGAAGAGGGTGCTTTTCCCGGCGCCGTTGGGACCCACGACTGCGCTGACGCGCCCTGGGAGGACGTCGAGGTCGACACCGCCGAGGGCCGTGAACTCGCCGTAGCGGAGGTGGAGGTGGCGGGCTCGGAGGGAAGGGGTGGGCGGAGGGGTGACGTGTGGGGAGCGCGTGGCGGGGTCGGCCGGGGTGGGCCGGAAGGCCGGCCGAGAAGAGCCGTCCGGGCCGGCCTCGGGTTCGTTCCCGGTGGGGGCGTCGGGGTCCGGAGCGGGCGGACGGTCCGGCGCGCCGGACCGCTCCCCGCCGCGAACGACGGGCTTCGCCCCGCCCGGCACCCTCGGCTCTCGCCGCAGGGCGAGGGGAAGCCGGGTGGTGCTCGGCGCGCCCGCCCGTACCCGCTCCCGAGCCCGTACCCCCGCCGGTGTCAGCTCTCCCCCGCGCCCCGCCCCCGGCCGCAGCCGTACGACCCCCGCCCGCACCGCCTCGTAGGGCCCGCCGGGGAAGCGGCCCACCAGGACCGCCAGGACGCCGATGACCGCGGCTGCCACGCCGCCCTTGGTGCCCGCGTCCAGCCCGACCAGCAGGGCGGCGGCCGCGAGGGCGCCCAGCGTGCTGTCGGCGCCCAGGACGACGATCGCGGCGAACCAGAGGAGGCCGCGGACGGGGTCGTACGCGGTGGGGTCGAAGGCGCGGACGCCCATGGCGAGCATGCCGCCGCCGAGGGCGGCCAGGGCGGCGCCCGTCACGAACGCCGCCAGCTTCAGCGACGGGACGCGTACGCCTGCCGCCGACGCCCCCGACTCGTGGTCCCGCATGGCGGCGAGGGCCCGGCCGGTGCGGCCCCGGCGCAGGGCGTGGGTGGCCAGGAGCGCCGACGCGAGGAGGGCCAACTCCAGGACGTAGTACGCGCGGTCCCCCTCGAAGCCCGGGGGGCGGGTGAGGGTGAGGCCCGAGGTCGCGTACGGCTGGGCGAAGACGAAGCGGCTCACGCCGACGCCGACGGCGAACGTGGCGAGGGCCAGGGCCAGGCCGTGGCGGCTGATGGCGGGCCAGCCGGTCAGCAGGCCGAGGGGGGCCACCAGGAGTACCGCCACCAGGAGGGCGGTGAGTTCCGGCAGCGCGGGGAGATGGGGGAAGCGACCGGCTGTCAGGAGTGCCGTGAACAGGGCGCCCAGGCCCGCGTAGGCCGCCTGGCCCAGGGAGATCTGGCCTCCCCTGCCCGTCACCACCACCAGGGAGAGCAGGACCACGCCCAGCGCCGGCACCTGGACGGCCGTGTGCAGGTCCTGGCCCGCGAAGCCCAGCGGGATGAGGAAGAGCACGAGTGCCACGATCCACGCGCCGGCGGGTGTGTCGACCCGCGCGGTCGCCGTGCGGGGCAGCGCGTCGCGGGTGCCCACGCCGGGGAGCACCAGGGCCGCGATCAGGAGGGCCACGACGAAGAGGTTGACGCCCACGGCCTGGAGCAGCGGCTCAGCCCAGCCCGACGGGTGGAGCCGGGTCAGCTGGCTCTGGGCGACCCCGATGCCCAGCGCGACCACCACGGCCACCGGGAGGCTGCGCATCCGGGCGGCGACCGCCACGGCGACCACCTCCATCACCAGGAGCGGCATGCCGTACGGGTCGAGGCGCACGTACGGGGCCAGCAGGACGCCCGTCAGGCCCGCCGTGAAGGAGCCGAACGCCCAGCCCGCGGCGGCGACCCGGTCCGCGTCGATGCCGCCGAGGACGGCGAGGGAGCGGTCGTCCACGACAGCGCGGAGTTCGCGGCCGAAGCGCGTCCAGCGGGTGACCGCGCCCACGGCCGCCGCGACGGCGACGGCCACCGCCAGCTGGCCCCACGGGTCGGCCGACACCAGTGTCGGCGCGTCGTCCCGTGCCCCCTGCCCCCACAGCAGCGCGGCCCCGCCGACGAGGAGGACGAAGACGCCGATGGAGGCCACGAGGGTCTGCGCGGGGTCGCCGCCGAGCACGGCGAGCGGGCGGAAGACGAACCGTTCCAGGGCCAGGCCGATGGCGGGGGCGACCAGAAGCAGGGTCACGAGGGCACCGAGCCAGAGGGGCCACCCCCATTCCACGGTGAACTGGCGCAGCAGATAGGCGCACACCATCGCGATCGCCCCGTGCGCGAAGTTGAGCACGCCGGTCGCCCGGTACGTCACGATCAGGCCGATTCCGGTGAGCGCCGCCGCGCTGCCGACCGAGAGCCCGGCCAGCGTGAGGTCGTACGTCAGCGATGCCATCAGCCCTCCGCGGGCCCGGCGGGGTCGCTTCCGGAGGGTGCTTCGCAGATCGGGCACGGCCGCAGTTCGCCGCCGCTCAGCACACGGGAGTCCACCGGCACCGCCTCCGGCTTACCGGCCACCAGCGGGCAGTCCGCGCGGTGCCAGAGGGTGCCGCCGGGCACCATCAGCAGGTTGCCGCTGGTGGCGAGGGGCACGGCCACCGTCTGCCCGGACTCCTCGGAGGCGTCGGTGGGCTCGGCGGTGACCAGGAGGCCGTACAACTCCTCCACACGCGTGGCGGCCAGGGCGTTCCGGCCGTGGGCGAGGAGGACCGCGCCCGCGATGATCAGCGCGGCGCCGGGGACCGTGCAGGAGGCCAGGTAGGGGAGCTGCCGTTCGGCGAATCGCTCACCGGAGATGCCGTACCAGCCGACGACGCACAGCACCGCGCCGCCGGCGAGCGCGGCCCAGCCGGCCCAGCGGACGGGGTGCACGGTCCGCAGTCGGGCTGTCCGCATCCGGGGCATCCGGGGCTCCCACACGTCGTGTGTCTGTCCATCCCAGCCGATGGCTTGCACTATGCCTTCTGCAAGCTGACCCTGAAAGAACCGGGCGCGTGCCGCCCGGTCCGACACCCCGGTGGTGAGCCAGATGGTTCTCGGGAGCGACCTCAGGCGGGCGAACGGACGGCGGGCCCGCGGCCCACGGGCGGCGGGACGGGGTACGGCCCTGGCGGCCACCCTGGTCCTCCTGCTCGCCCCCGCCCTCGCGGCGTGCAGTGACGACAGCGGTGGCGGCGGCGACACGGCGCCGCCCACGCCGACCGTGGAACGGACGACCAGCGAGCCGGCCGACGCGACCACGAGCGCGAGTGGGCCCGCGGACACGGCGGCGGCCGAGAAGCAGATCAAGGAGAACTGGAAGACGTTCTTCGACCCGGCCACCTCCACCAAGGAGAAACAGGCCGTGCTGGAGAACGGCGACGAGATGGGCCCGGTCCTGGCGGCGTTCAGCGGTGACGAGCGCGGCGGGCAGGTGGAGGCCGAGGTTCAGAAGGTCGCGTTCACCTCGGCGACCGACGCCGATGTGACGTACACCCTGCTCCTGGAGGGCGCCACGGCCCTGCCCGACGCGGCGGGTACCGCCGTCGAGCAGGACGGCACCTGGAAGGTCTCCGTCAAGACGCTGTGCGGACTGGTCGCGCTGAGCGGCAATGCGACGCCTGGCCCGGGCTGCTGAGACGTCAGGGCGTGTGGTGAAAGCCCCGCCTGCCGCACGACGCCCGGCACGCTTTTCACAACACGCCCTGGCCGCAGGCCTGCTGCTCCTTCTGGCCACGGCCTGCGGCAGTCGGCTTCCGGAGAGCGACTTCGAGCGCCGGGACACCACCACGGCACCGGCGAGCGCCGAGCCGCTGCGCGTCGGGATCATCACCAGCGTCACCAGCCCGGTCGGCGGTGCCGCGTTCACCGGGCCGCGTGACGGGGCGAAGGCCTACTTCGCCGCCCTCAACGCGCGCGGCGGCATCGACGGCCGCCGGGTCGAGGTACGGGAATGCGACGACGGGGGCAGCGGCGTCGGCAACAACGAGTGCGTGCACCAACTCGTCGAGGAGGACGACGTGGTGGCCCTCGTGGCCACCACCGCCCTCGACTACGCGGGCGCCTCCCGTGTCGCACGCGCGCGCGTGCCCGACATCGGCGGTCAGCCCATCGGCCCGGCGTACGACACGTATCCGTACCTGTACAGCGTCTACGGCAGCCTCGCGCCCCGGAACGGCACCACCGGCTGGGACGGGAAGCAGTACGGCGGCACCGAGGTCTACCGCTACTTCAAGCGCGAGCACGGCGCCCGTACCGCAGCCGTGGTCTCGTACAACCAGTCCGCGTCGGCCGCGTACGCGCGTCTGGTCGTCCAGGGGCTGAAGGCCGAGGGGTACGAGGTGGTCACCGAGCAGGTCGACTTCGCGCTGCCCAACTTCCGCGCGGCCGCCGCCGACATCAAGGAGCAGGGCGCCGACCTGGTCTTCGACGCCATCGACGGGCACGGCAACGCACGGCTCTGCGAGGCGATGGACGAGGTGGGCGCCGAGGTCACCGCCAAGGTCACCAACGTGCAGAACTGGACCTCCACGGTCGCCGAGGACTACGAGGACGCCCCGCGCTGCCGCAACGCCCTGTGGGCCACCGGCTCCAGCCGCAACTACGAGGACGACGGCGACGAGGCCGTACGGGAGTTCCGGGACGCGACGAAAGGCCTGAAGACGCACTCCCAGTGGCAGGTGGAGGGCTGGGCCGCCGCGATGTGGTTCACGGACGCGGCGCGATCGTGTGCGGGGAGCCAGGAGGGTGTCACGCGCGCGTGTGTCGACCGGTTCATGAACCGCGACGAGCCCTACAGCGCCGACGGGCTGCTCGTCCCCGTCCGCTTCGAGCGGCTGGCCGAGCCCCCGAGGACGCGCGCGACGTGTGTGTCGGTGGCCCGCTGGCAGGACGGGAAGGGCTGGGTGAGCCAGGGGGACATGAACGGCATCTGTTTCGACGTTCCGCAGCTGCCTTACCGGCCCTGATGCGCCTCGAAGCGAACAGGTTCCCTCATCCGACTATCGATCAGGCAACCGTTCCAAAACAAGTTGATGATGATGTCCAACCATTCCCAGGGATCCCGGGTCTAACCGTGTGGCGGTGGGACCAGCACCGCGATTGACGGATGACCAGGGAAAAACAGGGGGTTCGGGGGACGCATGCACATTTCTTTCCTCATACACAACGCGTACGGGATCGGGGGAACGATCCGGACGACGTACAACCTTGCGAACACCCTGGCCGAACAGCACGACGTGGAGATCGTCTCCGTCTTCCGCCACCGTGACGAGCCGGTCTTCGACGTCGACCCGAGGGTCCGGCTGCGTGGCCTCGTCGACATCCGGGAGGGTGGCGCCGACAAGGGCCACGCCGACCTGGAGCGCTCCGCCAAGGTCTTCCCGCGGGCCGAGGGCCGCTACGGGCAGTACAGCGTCATGACCGACCGGCGCATCGCCGAGCACCTCGCCTCGGTCGACGCCGACGTCCTGGTCGGCACCCGGCCCGGGCTGAACGTGCACATGGCCCGGCAGACCCGCCGAGGCCCGATCCGTGTCGGCCAGGAGCACCTCACGCTCGACAGCCACTCCCCGGCCCTGCGCGCCACCCTGCGCGGCGTCTACCCGAGGCTCGACGCGCTCACCACGACCACCGAGGCCGACGCGCGCGCGTACGGCTCGAAGATGCGGCTGCCCGGCGTCCGCCTGCAGGCCGTGCCCAACCCGGTGCCCGCGCCGGGCATCGATCCGGCCGACGGCACCGGCAAGTGGGTCGTCGCCGCCGGGCGGCTCGCTCCAGTGAAGCGCTACGACCTGCTCATCAAGGCCTTCGACAAGGTGCGGGAGGAGCGGCCCGACTGGCGTCTGAGGATCTACGGCGGCGGCAAGCAGAAGGACAAACTCCGTGCCCTCGTAGACAAGTTGGGCCTCTACAACCACGTGTATCTGATGGGCCCCGCCAACCCCATCGAGCCCGAGTGGGCCAAGGGCTCCATCGCCGCCGTCACCTCCAGCCTGGAGTCCTTCGGCATGACGATCGTCGAGGCCATGCGCTGCGGTCTGCCGGTGGTCTCCACGAACTGCCCGCACGGCCCCGGCGAGATCATCGACGACGGCGTCGACGGCCGCCTGGTCAAGGTCGGCAACGTCAAGGCCATCGCCGGCGGTCTGCTGGAGCTCATCAACGACGACGACAAGCGGCAGCAGATGGCGCAGGCCGCACTCAAGGACTCCGAGCGCTTCGACCCGTCCCGTATCGCCGAGCGCTACGAGACGCTCTTCGGAGACCTGATCGCCCGCGGCGGTGCCTCGTCGGTGGGGCGGATACGCGGCTCCCTGCACCGCACCCGTGGCGCTCTGCTCGGCGGCGCGTACGCCGTCCGGGATGCCGGACGTTCCGCCTTCAAGAAGGGGCGCACCGCATGATGACGCTGGCTCCGCAGCAGCCCACGCACCGCGACGACCAGGAGGACAGGGCCACGCCCCCGCGCACCGACTGCGTCGCCGACTTCGCCGGCGGCCTGACCTTCGAGGTCGCCGACCGCGACGAGTCCGGCCCCGCCCACCTGGTCCTCGTCCTCCGCGACGGCGACCAGCGGGTGCGACTGCCGCTCACCCCGGCCGGCGACGGCCGCCTGAGGGCCGCGCTGCCCAGCAGCGTGGACGTCCCCGAGGGCTTCTGGGACGCCTACCTCCAGGTGGCCGACGGCGAGCCGCGACGCCTGTCCCCCGGCGTCAACGACCTGCGCTCCCTCGTCGACCGCGCACCCACCCCCTCCGCCGGACGGATCGTCGTCCGGATCCCGTACGGCACCAAGCACGGCAACCTCACGATCCGCAGCTGGGAGCGCTCCCCGCACGCCGAGGCCGGCGAACTCCACATCGGCGACGGCCGACTCGAGGTGGCCGTCCAGCTGTACGGCGCCGCGCCCACGCCCGACGCGTACGTGGAGCTCACCGACCAGAACGGGGTGGCGCCCGCCGTACGGACCGACCTCACCTCGAACGACGACCGGGGCGGCATCCGCTTCACCGTCGCCTACGGCGATCTGCGGCCCGGCAACTGGGACCTGTGGCTGCGCCCCCAGGGAGAAACCGGCCCGCGGGTGCGGATCGCGCGCCTGCTCGACGACATCGTCGACAAGCACCCGGTCTTCGTCTATCCCAAGGCCCGTGCCGAGACCGAGCACGGCCCGGTGAAGGGCGAGCCGTACTACACGGCCCACAACGACCTGTCCGTCACGGTCGTCGCCGTGAACTGAGCGGAGCTGCGGCGGTCTTCGGCGGTCTGCGGCGGTCGAGGACACATCCTGTCCTCGACCGCTGACAGACTCGCCCCATGTTGGAGACATCGGCACGGCTGTTACGACTGCTTTCGCTCCTGCAGTCCCACCGCGAATGGTCCGGCTCGGAGCTGGCCGGCCGGCTCGGCGTCACCGCGCGCACGGTCCGCCGTGACGTCGACCGGCTGCGTGAACTGGGCTATCCGGTCAACGCCAGCCCCGGCACGGGCGGTGGCTACCAGCTCGGCGCCGGGGCCGAACTGCCGCCGTTGCTTCTCGACGACGAGGAGGCGGTCGCGGTGGCCGTCGGGTTGCGCTCGGCCGCCGGGCAGGGCATCGACGGCATCGGCGAGTCCTCCGTACGCGCCCTCGCCAAGCTCGAACAGGTGCTGCCGAGCCGGCTGCGCCGCCGGGTGGGCGCCCTGAACGCCTTCACCGTGCCGCTGCTGCGCGGCCCCCAGCTCTCCGCGGTCGACCCGGCGGTGCTCACCGAACTCGCGAACGCCTGCCGGGACGCCGAGCGGCTGCGCTTCGAGTACCGCGACCACGGCGGCGCCGCCACCCGCCGCACGGTCGAGCCGCACCGCCTGGTGTGCACCGAGCGCCGCTGGTACCTGGTCGCCTGGGACGTCGACCGCGCCGGCTGGCGCACCTTCCGCGTGGACCGGGTCACGCCGAGGCCGCCGCACGGCCCGCGCTTCACACCCCGAGAGCCACCGGCCGAGGACCTCGCCGCGTACGTCTCCAAGGGGGTCTCCACGCAGGTGTACGCCTCGCACGCCGTCGTACGGCTCCTGGTGCCCCTCCACGAGGCCGCCGAACGGATCTCGCCCTCGGCGGGCACCCTGGAGGCCTACGACGAGCAGAGCTGTCTGCTGCGCACCGGGGCCGCGGGCCTCGATGTGATGGCCATTCACGTGATGATGACCGGCGTCGACTTCGAGGTCGTCGAACCGGCGGAGCTGACCGGGGCGATCAGGACTCTTCGGGACCGCCTGTCGGCCGCTCTTGACCGAACCGGGGATGCGGTGTCCGTTCCTGGCCCTTCCGGGTCTGGGGCGGCGTGATCGCCGCGAACTTCGGATGGTGCAGGTCGAAGGCCGGTGCCTCGGAGCGGACCCGGGGCAGCGTCACGAAGTTGTGGCGCGGCGGGGGACACGAGGTCGCCCACTCCAGCGACCGGCCGTACCCCCACGGGTCGTCGACGTCGACCTTGACGCCGTACCGGGCGGTCTTCCAGACGTTGTAGAGGAAGGGCAGCGTGGACAGGCCCAGCAGGAACGCGCCGATCGTCGAGACCGTGTTGAGGGCCGTGAAGCCGTCGGCGGCCAGATAGTCCGCGTAGCGCCGCGGCATGCCCTCCGCGCCCAGCCAGTGCTGCACCAGGAACGTGGTGTGGAAGCCGACGAAGAGCGTCCAGAACTGGATCTTGCCGAGCCGTTCGTCGAGCATCTTCCCGGTGAACTTCGGCCACCAGAAGTAGAACCCCGCGAAGGTGGCGAAGACGACCGTGCCGAAGACGACGTAGTGGAAGTGCGCGACCACGAAGTACGTGTCCGTGACGTGGAAGTCCATCGGCGGCGAGGCCAGGATCACCCCGGTGAGGCCGCCGAACAGGAACGACACCAGGAAGCCCGTCGCCCACAGCATCGGCGTCTCGAAGGACAGCGAGCCCTTCAGCATCGTCCCCGTCCAGTTGAAGAACTTCACCCCCGTCGGCACGGCGATCAGGAAGCTCATGAACGAGAAGAACGGCAGCAGCACCGCGCCCGTGGCGAACATGTGGTGCGCCCACACCACCACCGACAGCCCGGTGATCGCCATCGTCGCCCCGACCAGCGTCAGATAGCCGAAGATCGGCTTGCGGCTGAAGACCGGGATGATCTCCGTGATGATCCCGAAGAACGGCAGCGCGATGATGTACACCTCGGGATGCCCGAAGAACCAGAACAGGTGCTGCCACAGCAGCGCGCCGCCGTTGGCCGCCTCGAAGATGTGCGAGCCGAACCGCCGGTCCGCCTCCAGACAGAGCAGCGCGGCCGCCAGCACCGGGAACGCCATCAGGATCAGGATCGACGTGAACAGCGTGTTCCAGGTGAAGATCGGCATCCGGAACATCGTCATGCCGGGGCCGCGCATCGCGATGATCGTGGTCAGGAAGTTCACCGCGCCGAGGATCGTCCCGAAGCCGGCCAGCGCCAGCCCCATGATCCACATATCGGCCCCGATGCCCGGTGACCGTTCCAGACTGTTCAGCGGCGCGTAGGCGAACCACCCGAAGTCGGCGGGCCCCGACGGCACCAGCAGCGAGCCCATCACGATCAGCCCGCCGAACAGGAACAGCCAGTACGAGAGCATGTTCAGCCGGGGGAAGGCGACATCGGGGGCGCCGATCTGCAACGGCATGATCTCGTTGGCGAACCCGGCGAAGGTCGGCGTCGCGAAGAGCAGCAGCATGATCGTGCCGTGCAGCGTGAACAGCTGGTTGAACTGCTCGTTGTCCATGATCTGTGTGCCCGGCCGGGCCAGTTCGGCGCGCATCACCAGCGCCATCAGACCGGCGGCCAGGAAGAACAGGAACGACGTGACGAGGTAGAGGTGGCCGATCTTCTTGTGGTCCGTCGTGGTCAGCCAGTCGACCACGAGTCGGCCCGGCTTGGTGGTCCGTACGGGTCGTGCCGACGCCTGTACGGTCTCGGTCCCCATCGCTCGCCCCTTCGCTGCCGCGTCCTGGGCCCGTGACGCACGCCATGATGCGCGCCCCCGCTGCTCCGACAGGGGAGTACGGGGGAAGTGTGCGGGAACCGTGTATTTCCCATGAGGTGGGGGCTTCCGGGAGCCGTCCGGGAATCGGTGGGAAAAGGCCGGACACGCACCGGACACACGCGGCCCCTGACGTGCATTCCGACGGGCTATTCGCGATGGTGCCGAAGTGGTCGGGAATTGCCTTCGGCAGCGCGCGGAAGGCGTAAGGAACCGCTCGTACGTGTGACTGGGTTGGGCCGAAACGCGTGTCGTGGTTCTGTGACAGAAGCGTGACTGCGGGAGGACAGCGGGACCTCCGGCGCCTACCGTGGCGGTCATGGCACCCATCCCCACCCCCTCCGAAGAGCCCCGGGACGACCCCGACGCGTATGTCGGACTCGAGGCGCCGAACGCCGAGCGCCGAGCCCTGGAACGCGGCTGGTCCACCGTCAGAAAGCTGCAGCCGGGCGCGATCATCACCATGGAGTACCGCTTCGGCCGGCTGAACCTCGAGGTCGAGGACGGCCGGGTGAGGCGCGCCTGGAAGGGCTGAACCCGAGAGACGTCAGGTCCAGTACGGGCG
>NZ_JBHVDX010000088.1:0-38071 GCF_042802555.1 Streptomyces sp. NPDC057474
GCCCCCGGGTTCGTCGGAACCCGGGGCGCCCCCTTTCGTGTGCGTGCGCCGGGCTACTCGGTGACCTTCTCCCAGAGCGTCAGCTTGCCCTCGACGGTGGGCACTTCCCAGCTGTATTCGCCCGGGGTCAGCTTGCTGATCTCGTACATCGCGAGGTTGCCGTCCTTGGTGACCGTGCAGAGGCGGGAGCCCTCGGAGATGATCGCGTCCTTGCCGAAGTCGTCGGAGTTCACAAAGGAGGGCAGGACGTCGGTGTCCGCGCCCGTGCGGCACTGTTCGAGCGTGCCGCCCTCGCTCTTGCCCATCGTGGTCTCGAAGTTCCACTGGCTGTTCTCGATCGACATGTCCCGCGTCTCGTCGGTCATCTCGGCCTTGGTGTCGATGCTGGGCTGGTCCAGGTCGATGTAGGTGTAGCCCTCGGCGGGGGTGCGCAGGACGAAGGACTGGCCCTCGAAGTCCAGGGTGAACTTGGCGTTCGCGGGCACCGTGGCGGACCCGGTCGGGTTGGTCACGTCCTGCTCGGTGCCCTGTCCGTCGGAGTCGGAGTCGGTGGGGGACGAGGAGGGCGTCGAGGCCGCCTTGTCGTCGGCCTTGTCGTCGCTCTTGCCGCTGTCCTTGGTGTTGTCGCTCGTCGTGTTGTCGCTGTCCTTCTTGTCGCCGAGCACATACACGGCGGCGGCCGCGCCCGAGCCGGCCACGAGGACGAGGGCCAGCACGACGAGGGCCGCCTTCAGGCCGCGGCGGCTCTTCTTGGGCGGCGCCGGGGCCGGTGCCGGGGCGGGGGCCTGCGGGGTGAGGTTGTAGGTGTCCGTCGCCGGGGGCGGGTAGCCGTAGCCGGGGGTCGGAGCCTGGGCCTGTGCCGCCGGGCCGAAGCCGGTCATCGGGGCGGCCTGGGGTACGCCCTGGGTGGTGCCCGGGGTGTGGGCCGCCGGGTCGTAAGGCGGCGTCGCGGGGGTCGCCGGGGCGGTGGCCGGGGGCGCCGCGGGCATCTGGGGTGCCGTCGGCTGGGGCGGGGTCTGGGCCGACTGCTCGCGGCGGGCGATCTCGGCGGTGAGGGGCTGCGGGAGCCAGCCGGTGAAGTCGCTGAGGTCGCGGCCCGCCGACTCCTGGCAGAGCGCGGCCAGTTCCTCGGTGCCGACGCGCTCGGCCGGGTCGGCGGTCAGGCAGCGCTCCAGCAGGGGGCGCAACCGCTCGTCGTACCCGTCGAGTCTGGGCGGCCGCTGGGCGGTGTTGGCGATCTGCGCGGCGACGGTGATGGCGCCGCCGTCGCCGTACGGGTGACGTCCGGTGGCCGCGACCGCCGCGATCAGGCCGAGGGAGAAGACATCGGTGGCCGGGGTGACCTGCTCGCCGAGGGCGTGCTCCGGCGACATGTACTGCGGGGTGCCGATCAGGCCGCCGGACTGGGTCAGGTGGGTGGCGTCGGCGGCGCGGGCGATGCCGAAGTCGATGACGTACGGGCCCCGGGAGCCCAGCAGGATGTTGCTGGGCTTGAGGTCGCGGTGGATGACGCCGGCCGCGTGGATGGAGGTCAGGGCGCGGGCCGCGCAGCCGACCAGCTGGAACACGGCGGGCAGGGGGAGCGGGCCGAAGGAGACGAGGGCGTCGTGCAGGGAGATGCCCGCGATGAACGCCGAGGCCAGCCAGGGGAGTTCGCCGGTGGTGTCGTGGTCGACGACCGGGACGATGTGGTAGCCCTGCACGCGGCGGGCCGCCTGGACCTCCTGCTCGAAGCGGCGGCGGAAGTCGGCGTCCTGGCCGTACTCGCGGCGGATGACCTTCAGGGCGACGGGTTGACCGCCGCGGGTGTGCGACAGGTAGACCGTGCCCATGCCGCCCTCGCCGATGCGGGCCTGCAGGTGGTAGCCGGCGGTCTCTCGCGGATCCTGCGGTCCCAGCGGGCTCAGGATGTCGCCAGTGCTGGTGCTGATGGGAGCCTCCCCCGATGCGGTGCCGAACTCCTGTGCCGCGCCTGGGCACTTGGAGCGGTCCGAAGCTTATACGGCACTTATGACACTTGGGCCTGGCGTTTCGGTTCCGTGTGACTGTGGGGGTGCGGTGCTGTAGTGGGGCCTTGGTCGTGGGGCACCCGGCGCTGTCGGCTGTGCCCACCCTCCCCCCCCATCACCCTGCGGGGTCGTCTGGCGGGTGCGGGTGGTGTGTGGTTGCTCGCGCAGTTCCCCGCGCCTCTGAAAACGCCCCTGAAAACGTGGGGGCGCCCCGTGCTTTCAAGGGGCGCGGGGAACTGCGCGAGAAGCCCCACCAGCCCACACCCGACGACGCACTTATGGGTCCCGGCGGACCCTGCGGCGCCACTCCTCGTCCCGCATGGTGATCGGGGCCGTCGGTGGTAGCCGGCGGACCGTCGGGGCCTCGGAGAGGCGGGGCGGTGGGGCCGGAGTGGTCGGGGCTTCTGTCAGGGACAGCGTGCGGAAGGCTGTTTCGATGATGGAGATCGAGGTGGCGTAGGGGGCCGGTAGCCAGTTCGTGAAGTCGCGGACGTCTCGGCGGGCCGCTCCCGCGCAGTGTTCGGCAATGGCGGCGGCGGAGGGGCGGGACCCCGGGTCGGCGGTGAGGCAGCGGCGGATGACGTCGAGGAGGGGGCGGCCGATGCCGTCCAAGGTGGGCGGGGTGACGTCGGTGGCGGCGATGCGGGTGGCGATGGCCAGGGGGTTGCCGCGGCCGTACGGGTGGTGTCCGCTGGCGGCGACCGCCGCGATCAGGCCCAGCGCGAAGACGTCGGACGCGGAGGTGACCCGGCGGCCGAGGGCGTGCTCGGGGGACATGTAGTGCGGGGTGCCGATGAGGCGTCCGGCGGTGGTGAGGGTGGCCGCGCCCGCCGCCCGGGCGATGCCGAAGTCGAGCAGCCAGGGCCCGTCCGCGGCGAGCAGCAGGTTGGCGGGCTTGACGTCGCGGTGGATCACCCCGGCGGTGTGCACGGCGTCCAGCGCGTACGCGGCGCAGGCCAGCAGCTGCAGGACCGTGGGGACGGGGAGCGGGCCGTGGGTCTCCAGGGCCTGGTCGAGGGGGACGCCCGGGACGTAGTGCGTGGCGAGCCAGGGCCGCTCCGCCCCGGCGTCGTGGTCGACGATCGGCACCAGGTGGTAGCCGGAGACGCGGCGCCCGGCGGCCACCTCGCGGGCGAAGCGCTCACGGAAGGCGGGGCTGTCGGCGTACTCCGGGCGGACCAACTTCAGCGCGACCGGCTGACCGCCCCGGCTGCGGGAGAGGTAGACGGTGCCCATGCCGCCCTCACCGATCCGGGCGTACAGCGGATATCCGGCGATGTCCCGCGGATCCTCACCCCGCAGCGGCTCAGGTACCACCCCGCGCATCGACCGCCCCCTCCGCTCACGCCTGCCCTCGGAGCGTATCGCGGGACGGATGCGGCGGTGGCGGATGAGGCAACCCGTGCCCGTCCGTGGACATCTACCCAAGTGGCCCTCAACCGCACCACGGTCTATAGAGGGTAGAAGAAGCAGTGGAACGGGATGAATGGGGTGAACGCGGACGTGGACCAGCGACCCGCGATGTCCGTCGTCGTGATCGTCTACAACGACGAGGCCAGGCTGCCCACGGCCGTCCGCTCGGTGCTGGAGCAGACGCTGCGGAGCGTCGAGGTCGTGATCGTCGACGACCACAGCACGGACGGCTCGTACGAGGTGGCCGCCCGCCTCGCGGCCGAGCACCCGGACCGCGTACGGGCGTACCGACTCCCCGTGAACAGCGGCGGCTGCGGCGCGCCCCGCAATCAGGGCATCCGTGAGACCCGAGGCGAGTACGTCCTCTTCCTCGACAGCGACGACGTCCTGGAGCGCAACGCCTGCCGGAACATGCTGGAGGCAGCCGAGACCACCGGCGCCGACCTCGTCTCCGGCCTCTGCGTCCGCGTCCACGTGGACACGCGCACGCGCAAGGAGATCAAGTGGTACCCGTGGCTGTACGCCCGCACCCGTACCCTCGACTCGGTCTCCGAACTGCCCGACCTGCTGGTCTATGACACCCTGTCCACCAACAAGTGCTACCGCCGGGACTTCCTGGTCGACAACGGTCTGCTGTTCCCCGTCGGCATCCACTACGAGGACCTCTTCTTCTCCGCCCAGGCGTACGCGGCCGCCCGTCGGATCACCCTGATCCCCAACCGGGTCTACGACTGGAACGTCGTCGAGAAGGCTGAGTCCAAGTCGATCAGCAACCGGCGGGCCGAGATCGCCAACTTCGCGCACCGCATGGAGATCCACCGCCGGGTGGACCGGCTCCTCGCCGACAAGGGCATGCGGGAGCTGAAGTTCTACAAGGACGTCAAGTTCCTCAAGCACGACCTGGTGCTGCATCTGCGTGACCTGCCCTTCCGGGACGCGGCCTACCGTCGGGAGTTCGCGGAGCTGGCCCGCGCCTATCTGGCGTCGATCGACCCGGCCGCGTACGACGAGGTCGAGCCCATCCACGCCATCTGCGCCCACCTCCTGCGGATGAGCGACTGGGACAACCTGCTGCCCGCCGTGGACACGCTCACCAACCGCGACAAGGTCTCCGCGCCGCTCGTCGAGCGCGACGGACGGATCTACTGGTGCGCCGCCGAGCACCTGGACGCCCCTGGAGAGGAAGGGGAGTTCGCGCGCCGGATCCTGGACGTCACCGAACTCGGCTACCACGCCCGGCCGGTCGGGAAGCTGTTCCTGCGCAACGAGCTGACGGAGTACGAGGAGGACGCGGCGGGCAGGGGCGGCATCCATCTCGCCGGGCGGGTCACCAACCCGCTCGGGGTCATCCCGCCCGGTGCCCGGCTCACCGCCTCGCTGGAGTTCTACGCCCGCCGCCCGGGCGTGCGCTTCCAGACCTTCCGGGTGCCGGTGGCGACCGTCCGGCACGACGGCCCGTACATCACCTGGCAGGCCAGGGCCGACATCACGAAGACCCTCCGTCCGCTCGGCATCGTGGACGCCGTCTGGGACGTACGCCTCCACCTGGAGGTCGACGGCGAGCGCACCTCCAGTCGGCTCACCGCCGCCGAACCGGGCCTGGTCACCGGCGAGTTGCCGGTCCGCCCCCGTCTCACGCGGCTGGTCGCCGACCGGGTCGAGCCGCAGATCTCCAGCCGCGGCCACCTCGCGTTCCGGCTGGTCCCCGACAAGAAGGCGAACGTCCTCGTCACCCGGGGCCTGCGGGGGACGCCCGGCCGGCTGGCCAAGTCCGGCTACCGCAAGGCGAAGGCGCTGCGCAAGAAGGCCACCTCCGGAGATACGAAAATCCGTCTTTATCATGAGGTTTTCCAGCGCATGCCGATGCAGAAGCGCTTGGTGGTGTTCGAGAGCCACCTCGGCCGGCAGTACAGCGACAGCCCCCGGGCGCTCTACGAGGAGATGCGCCGCCAGGGTCTCGACTTCGAGGCGGTGTGGTCGTACACGGGCCGTCCGCAGGGCTTCCCCGCCGACGCCACCCTCGTCCGACGCTGGTCGCTGCCGTACCTGCGGGCGCTGGCCCGTGCCGAGTTCTGGATCGACAACCAGAGCTTTCCGCTGAAGCTGACCAAGCGCCCCGGCACGACCTACCTCCAGACCTGGCACGGCTCCGCGCTCAAGCGCATGGGCTTCGACGAGCCCGGCTGGAAGCTCAAGACCCGCGCCGAACAGACCGAACAACAGCGCACCCTCGACCGCTTCGACCACTTCCTGATCCGCTCCGAGCACGATGTCCGCACCCTGGCAAAGGCCTTCCGGCTGCGGGAGAAGGTGCTGCTGCGGGTGGGCTATCCGCGCAACGACGCGCTCGTACAGGCCCGAGCGAAGGCTCAGCGACCGCTGTTGGCCGCTGAGTTGGGCATCCCGGCCGACAAGAAGGTCCTGCTCTACGCCCCCACCTTCCGCCACCAGGGTCAGCGCCGCTTCACCCTCCCCTTCGACGTGGAGCGCTTCGCCGAGACGTTCGGCGACGAGTACGTCCTCCTCGTCCGCGCCCACTACCTCAACCACGTCGTGCTTCCGCCCTCGGTCCGGGGCCGGGTCATCGACGTATCGGCGCACCACGACGTGACCCCCGTCCTCGCTCTCGCGGACGCGCTGATCACGGACTACTCATCGGTGATGTTCGACTACGCGCTGCTGGACCGCCCGATGCTCTTCTTCACGTACGACTACGACGAGTACGTGCACGAGGGCCGGGGCACCTACTTCGACCTGCTGGAACGGGCGCCGGGCCCGATCGTGCGGACGGAGGACGAGCTGCACTCCGTACTGCGGTCGATGCCGCTGGACGAGCAGACGCTCAAGTACGCCGCCGCGCGGGAGCGGTTCACGGCCGACTTCGGCGAGTACGACAAGGGGACGGCGGCGCAGAGCGTCGTCGACCAGTTCTTCTCCGAGTGGAGGCACAAGTGACCGGGCGGGACGAGGCACGAGTGACCGGGCCGCGGGACGTCTTCCTGGTGTCCAACAGCGTGGACGAGATGGGCGGCGTGACCAGCTGGTCCCATCACCTGGCCCGCCTCCTCACCGAGCGCGGCCATCGCGTCCACGTCATCGGGATCACCACCCCCGAGGATCCGCACGACCTCGGTGAACTCCCGTACCCCACCACCAGGCTGTACGACGGTCAGCCGCCGGGCCCCGGCCGGGCGCGGGACGCGAGCATGCGGGACAGGGCGACCGTGCTGACCGGTCTTTTCCGGGCCGCGCGCCCAGGCGGGGTCGTCGTCGTGACCCAGGTGTGGGCGATGGAGTGGGTGAAGTTCGCCGACACCGCCGGTCTGACCGTCATCGGGATGAGCCACGAGTCCTTCGAGACCTCGCGGCGTTCCTCGCGCTTCCAGCGGGTGCTCAGGCACTACCGGGACGTCGACCGCATGCTCGTCCTCACCCGCGAGGACGCCGACCTGTGGATCGGCGAGGGCCTCAACAACGCCTCGTACCTGCCCAACGCCGTGCCCTGGGTGCCGGAGGTGCCCTCGCCGCGCACCGGGAAGGCCGTCGTCAGCATCGGCCGGCTCAGCGACGAGAAGGGCGTCGACATGCTCCTCGACACCTGGGCCGAGGTGGCCCCGCGTCACCCCGACTGGACCCTCCTCGTCTACGGCTCCGGCGACGACGAGGAACTCCTCCGCAAGCAGTGCACGGCACTGGGTCTGGACGACTCGGTGGCCTGGATGGGCCGTACGAACGACGTACCGGGCGCCCTGCGCGGCGGCTCGGTCTTCGCCCTGTCCTCCCGGGGCGAAGGCTTCCCCCTCGCCCTGATGGAAGCCATGGCGATGGCCGTCCCCTGCGTTGCCTTCGACTGCGCACCGGGCGTCCACGAGATTGTGCGGGACGGGGAGGACGGACTGCTCGTAGCCCCCGGCAACACCGGTGAACTGGCCCGCAAACTGGACCTGTTGATGACCGACAAGGCATTGCGGGACCGAATGGGCGACACGGCGAGGGAGAACATTCGGAGGTACGGGACGGAGGAGATCGTGGACAGGTGGGAGGCTCTGTTCACCTTCCTGGAGAGGTAGCCCCCTGCTTTCAAGGGGCGCGGGGAACTGCGCCATCAACCACGACGAACCCGCAGCCGCCACACCACAGTTCGCCCCCCGAGCTCTCAGGCGAGAAGACCTACTTCTTCCCCCCGGTGAACTTCTCGTACTCCTTCAACACCTCGTCCGTCGGCCCGTCCAGACGGAGTTCCCCCCGCTCGAGCCACAGCACCCGATCACACGTGTCCCGGATCGACTTGTTGTTGTGGCTGACGAGAAACACCGTGCCCGCATGCTTCCGCAGCTCACGAATCCGAGCCTCGGACCGCTTCTGGAAGGAGCGATCCCCGGTGGCGAGGGCCTCGTCGATCAACAGCACGTCGTGGTCCTTCGCGGCGGCGATGGAGAACCGCAGCCGGGCCGCCATGCCGGAGGAGTACGTGCGCATGGGGAGCGTGATGAAGTCCCCCTTCTCGTTGATGCCCGAGAAGTCGACGATCTCCTCGTACCGCTCCTTGACCTGCTCACGGGACATGCCCATGGCGAGCCCGCCGAGGTGGACGTTCCGCTCACCCGTGAGGTCGTTCATCAGGGCCGCGTTGACGCCGAGCAGGGAGGGCTGGCCGTCGGTGTAGATGCGGCCGTTCTCGACGGGGAGGAGTCCGGCGACGGCCTTGAGGAGGGTCGACTTGCCGGAGCCGTTCGTGCCGATGAGGCCGATGGCCTCGCCCCGGTACGCGGTGAAGGACACGTTTCGCACGGCGTGCACCTTGCGCACACCGGCCGCCTTCTCGGACTTCTTCCGCCGCAGGATGCGGTTGAGTGCGGCGGTGGCGGTGCCGCGCCCGGCACCGGTTCCGTTGACGCGGTAGACGATGTCGACACCGTCGACGACGACGGTGGGGACGAGCTCGGCGGCGGTGCCCTGGCCGGCTTCCTGCCGCGCGCCCGGAACGATGGGGGTGATGGTGTCAGCCACGGCCGTACGTCTCCTCAGACTTCCAGAAGTAGATGAACCCGCCGACGCCCGCGAGGAGCGCCCAGCCCGCCGCGATCGCCCACACGTGCGACGGCAGTTGGCCCCTGTGGAAACTGTCGATCAGCGCGAAACGCATGAGGTCGATGTAGACGGCGGCCGGGTTGAGTTCCAGCAGGAGGTGCACGAAGGCCGGCATGTCCCGGTCGGCGAGGATGTGGTCCATGCTGAACATCACGCCCGACGCGTACATCCAGGTACGCAGCACGAACGGCATCAGCTGCGAGATGTCGGGGGTCTTGGCGCCGATCCGCGCCATCACCATCGCGACCCCCGCGTTGAACACGAACTGAAGCGTGAGCGCCGGCAGGATCAGCAGCCAGGACGCGGCGACCGGCACCCCGAACGCGAGCAGGATCACGACCAGCGCGGCCATGGAGAAGAGCAACTGCTGGAGCTGCTGCAGGCAGTACGACAGAGGCAGCGAGGCCCGGGGGAAGTGCAGGGCCCGGACCAGGCCGAGGCTGCCGGATATGGCCCGGGTGCCCGCCATGATCGAGCTCTGGGTGAAGGTCCACACGAACACGCCGGTCACGAGGAACGGGACGTAGTCCGGCACGCCCTTCTTGGTGCCCATGAGCAGACCGAAGATCAGGTAGTAGACCGCCGCGTTGAGCAGCGGGTTCGCGATCTGCCACACCTGGCCCAGCTTCGCCTGGCTGTACTGCGCGGTCAGCTTCGCCGTGGCGAAGGCGGTGATGAAGTGCCGTCTGGCCCACAGCTGCCGTACGTACGCGCCGAGCGAGGGGCGGGCCCCGCTGACGCTGAGGCCGTACCGCTCGGCGAGCTGGGTCGGGGTCTCGGCGGGGGTGCCCGGGGCGGCCGGGGGGTTGGCCGCCGTGGGGGGTGGCGGTGTGTGGAGGACCTGGCTCACAGCCGCTGCTTTCGCTAGTGGGGGGCGTCCCGGGTGCCCGGCCGTACTCGGCGTCGTCTCACGCTTCCTTACGCCGATCTCGTACTGCTCTCGTACTGCTCTCGTATTGTTCTTGCCGTGCGCTTACGTCGGGACGGGACCGTATCGTCGCAACGCGAGAGTAAGCCGATTCGACGTCGGAACGCAACCGTTTCGTCGTCACGCCCTATGCTGTGGGGCATGACGACGAACGCCGACCCCTCCGAAGCGCAGCCGCCGCCACGGCCGCGCCGCCGGACCCCCGCCGGGGCGGCCGTGCTCCGGGAGGACGTGACCGAGGCGATCCGGGCGGCGGTCTTCGAGGAACTGGCGGCCGTCGGCTACGCCCGGATGTCCATCGAGGGGATCGCGCGCCGCGCGGGCGTCGGCAAGACGGCGGTGTACCGGCGCTGGCGCTCCAAGCTGCACCTGGTGCTCGACCTCGTCTCGGCGGTGGCTGTCCAGGGCCTGCCGATGCCGGACACGGGCTCCCTGGAGGGTGACCTCCGACTCCTCTACGAGGTCACGTCCCGCGCCCTGCGCCACCCCGTCGCCGGCCAGATCATCCCCGACCTTCAGGCCGAGGCCGCCCGCAACCCGGAGATCGCCGAGGCCATGCAGAAGGCGCTCCGCGAGGGCCAGCAGAGCGTCGCCACCGGGATCGTCGCGGCGGCGGTCGCGCGTGGCGAGGTGCGGGCGGGGGCGGACGAGGACCTGGCGCTGGACGTGATCTCCGGTCCGCTGTACTGGCGATCGGTGGTCGTGCGGGCACCGAAGCTGCCGAAGGGGTATCTGGAGAGTCTGACTCGGGCTACGGCCGCGGCGCTGCGGGCGTTGTAGGGGCGCCGGTGCGGGACGGCACCGAGAGCGCGGGGAGCCGAACGACCCGAACGTTTCGGGGGCGGGTGGCGTCATAGGCGCAGCCGCTCAGGAATGGGGTCGCCGTGACTCTCGTACGCTCCCGTGCTCGTTCCGTGTTCTTCGCTGCCGCGCTGATCGCGGGGATGGCGGGGGTGACCGCCGCCTGTGACGGCGAGCCCTCTCCTCCCGAGTCGACCGGGGGAGCGTCGCCGAAGGGCACCACGGCGCGGAACAACATCACGTGGCGCGAGCCTGTCTCGTACGTCTACACACTCACGTCGACCTCGCAGGTCCTGGCAGGGAGCTTCCGAGTGACGGTCCGGGACGGCAAGGTGGCCGAGGCCGTCGGCCTTGACGACGGCAGTCGGCAGACGCTGGATCAGGGGCTTGGCCGAATCCCCAAGATCGGGGACCTGTTGGACATGCTGGAGAAGGCCTGGCACGAGCAGGCGGACACGGCGGAGGTGGAGTACGCCGTCGGCGGGCATCCCTCGCGGATCACCCTGGACCTGGACGAGAACGCCATCGACGACGAGGCCGAGTACGTCATCAGCGCCTACGAGCCGGGCGATGGCTGAGGGCTGTCATGACCGTGGTCGTGACGCGGAAAACGATCAGTGGGCGTCCTGAGCCGCCAACCGCGTTGCCAGATGGATGAGTTCCGGCGTGCGCAGTACGCGCTCCCCATATCCCGGGAGGGGTACGTGCAGCGGCTCCAGCCACCGCTCCGGGATGGCCTCGGCGCCGTACACCGCGCCCGCGAGCCCGCCGGTCACCGCCGCGACCGTGTCGGTGTCGCCGCCGAGGTCCACGGCGGCGCGTACGGCGTCCTCGTACGAGTCGGTCGTGCGCAGCGCCCACACGGCGGAGCCGAGGCAGGGCCAGACGGCGCCGTTGAACTCCGTGGCCTGGTCCGGGTGCCAGTCGGGGGCGAGGACGACGGTGTACCGGGGGCGGTGGCCGGGGTGGAGGGCGGTCAGGGTCTCGGGGACGGCGGCGAGCGGGTCGCCCCCGGCCAGCGCGATCCGCACCAGCTCGTGGAAGGCGGCGGTGCCTTCCCAGGCTGCCGGGTCCCCGTGCGTCAGCGCGGACAACCGCCGCCCGGCGTCCATGCCGGCCGCACGCCCGTGCGGCGCGAAGTACACGGCCGAGGTGGCGGCCCGCATCAACGCGCCGTTGCCTGCGGCGCGTTGGTTGACCTGGAAGTGGATGGCGGCGGCGAGGTCCCAGGGGTCGCCGCTGGTGAGGACGTCCTCGGTCTGGAGGCCGATGTCCTTGGGGCCGGCGGCGGCCCAGCGCCGGAACCGCGCGAAGACGTCGGGCAGTTGGAGCCCGCCGTGTTCGACGAGCGATTCCCCGACGAGGACGGCCATCTGCGTGTCGTCCGTGGCTTCGCCGGGATCCCAGCCACCGCCGCCGCACATCTCACCGCCGTGGCCGGCCTGGGGGAAGCGCGCGGAGAACGCCCCTTCGGGCCCGAACTCGAAGGGCGCGCCGAGCGCGTCGCCCACGGCGGATCCGAGAACGGCGCCGAGGGCGCGCTGTGGGTCGACGGACAAGGGTGCCTGCTTCGAAGGACGTGAGGAGGGCCTGGAGGGCCTGGAGGGCGTGGAGGGGCACGGCCGGAGCCGCGCGCCGCGTACATCGGCGACGCGGGGCATGGCGGCGTGCGTGGGGTCAGAGGAGGTCGGTCAGGTCCGGGCCGTGGCCGTCGATCACGTCCGGGGTCCTGATGCCGTGGCCCTCGGCGGCGCCGAAGTACGTCGGCTCGCCGGGCTCGGCGGGGACGCCCAGCAGCGCGTCGAGCGACTGGAGGGCCGCCGAGAGGCGTGGGGCGTTCTGCCTCTCGACATCGGGATGCGGCTCGCCCCGGAAGTCGAACGGTCCCCAGATGTCGTGGAAGACGGCCAGTTCCGCCCAGATCCCGGGCACGTCGGGGGCCACCGTCAACTCGACCAGCCGGTGCTCCCCGCGCTTCTCGCCCGTCGCGTCGATCCAGGTCCCGGAACCCACGACGAGAATGCTCCCGACCGATGCGTCGGGGAAGCCGGCGGGGCGGCTCCGCTCGACGCGCTGGGGTACGTCCTCGTCGTCCATCGGCCCCTGGAGCGACATACGGGTGATGAGCCCGGTGCCGCCGCTGCCGTACACGAACCAGTCCCATTCCAGGCTGTCGGGTACGAGCAGCTCGTGCTCGCGCAGCACGGCGGACATCCGGGCTGCCACGGACAGCGCGGATTCCAGGCCGGGGGGCGCGAACTCATCGAGCTCCCACGTCCACGACGCACATTCCTTCGGGGCGCGCATGAGAAGGGACACGGAATTCCTCACGGATACGTCGGGCCGTTGGCGGGGATGGTGATCGAGCCGTCCTGGAAACGCAGTTCGAAGGTGGCGTTGGTCCTTCTCGCGTATCCCTCGACGGACCTCAGGATGTCATCGGTGACAGCGGCCTTCACGTCGTGGATGTCGAGAATGGCGACCTTCTGACCCGCGATCTCTCCGGCAAGCTGCTTGATGGCGATCTTCTTGGCGGCGGAGTTGATACCCGAGACCGACTGCACGTCCTTGAGCTGTACGCCGTACACGATCTCGTCGCCCGACTTGACCAGCACATCCAGGTCCAGTTTATCGCCCGGCGCCTTGAACTCGAACGCCACGTCCTTGACGCCCCGGGCGTGCAGATCCGCCGCATGCTCCATGGCCATGTGCACCGACGGCGTCATGTCTCCCTGTTTGACCTGGAGGAGAAGGTCCTTGTAGCCGGGCATGCCCGCGAGATCCCCACGGGCGATGTGCTCCGCGATGCCGGCTCCGTAGGGGCTCTTGCGCATCTGGGTGAGCATGCGCTCCAGGTCCTGCGGCTTGAGCTTGGCCTGGTTGAGCTGGTTCAGAACCGCGGCCTCCTGGTCCGGCTTCATGGGGCCGGTGGGAGGCGTGGGCGTCGAGTCACCCTCGCTGAAGTCCGGCTTGCCGGGTCCGTCGCCTCCGCCGGGTCCGTCTCCGCCGGGTCCGTCGCCTCCGCCGGGGCCATCTCCACCGCCAGGGCCGTCTCCGCCGGGTCCGTCGCCTCCGCCAGGGCCGTCCCCGCCGGGTCCGTCGCCTCCGCCGGGTCCGTCCCCGCCGGGTCCGTCGCCTCCGCCCGGGCCGTTTCCGCCACCGTGACCACCGCCACCGCCGGGCCTATCGCCACCGCCACCGCCGGGGCCACTGCCACTGCCACCCGGCGTCTCGGTGTGGCTCCCCGAGGGGCCCTCCGCACGTCCACCCGGCAGCCCGTCGTCGCCCACGCGCCCGGTCCCGCCGAGGTCGTCGCCCACGCGCCCGGGGCCACCGGTGCTGTCGCCGACCCGGCCCACAGCCCCGGTGCCGTCGCCCACCTTCGCCCCGGCCCCCACCAACTCCGGCTGGGGCCGCGAGACATCGACGCCCCGCTCGGCCGCGGTCCCCTCGTGCTTGATGCTGTCCAGGGACTCCCGGACCGTGCCGTCGGCGTTGTGCACCACCAGGGTCTGGGTGTCGAGGTAGACGACCTCGCCCTTGGGTGTCTCCATGCGGACGCTGTTCTCGGGGGTCAGACCGGTCGGCAGATCGTCCGTGATGTTGGGTGGATCGGCGATCTGGTACGTGCCCTCGCCGAGCTTGATGTGTGTGCCGTCGGTGATGCCGCGCAGGCTCGCCATGACATCGCCGATCTTCACCGCCGTCGTGCCGACGCCCTTGGTGATGTACGTCATCGGGTCGACGATCTTGCCGGCCTTGCCCGCGAAGGAGATGGCCTTGGCGATGGCCCCCGCCTTGCCCGCGCCGGAGACCGCACCTCCCGCCCCGCCCGTGAAGATCGTGGTCAGGACGTTGAAGGTCACCGCCCCGGCCGCCCGCGACGGGTTCTTGCCCCACTCGTCGTAGGCGATGAGCGCCTTGCCGGTCTCGACGACGGCCGTGCGCGAGTCGCGGATCCAGGAGGGCAGTTTGTCGTCGGGGGTGAGCCAGAACGCGGCGGCCGTAACGGGGTTGGCCATGATGACGATGCCGGTGGCGAGCTTGCCGAGGCCGACCCAGGCCTGGCCCGCCGCGTCCCAGCCGTTGAAGCCCACCAGTGTGCCGAGGCCCTTGATCGTGCCCCACACGCCGTCGACGACGAAGCCGACCGCGAAGTCCCAGACGTGCTCGTGGACGTAGTACCAGGGGTTGGACTCCTCGACCGGGTCGCCCCAGGGCAGACCGCCGGCGTTGTTGAGGTCCTCGCCCCGGTAGCCGTACATGTTCTCTTTGTTCGAGCCGTCGTTGACGACGAGCTGCTCACCGCCGACCAGCGTGACGATCTTGTTGTAGCAGTCGCGTTCGGCGGCCTGGAAGGCGGCGTACGCGGCGTTGATGTCCGAGCGGCGGTTGTTGTTCTCCTCGATGAGGTCGCCGTCGGCGCGCCACTCGTCGTCGCCCTCGATCTTGTTGCGGAAGGCGATCGCGTCCTGGCGGAGCTGGTCGAACCTCTGCTTGAGCGGGCCGACGGCGGCGGCGTACGTGTCCAGGGCCGAGGCCACGGTCTCCAGCTCCGTGGCGAACTCGTCGCCCTTGGCCGCCACCGGCGCGGTCGTCGCGAACAGAGCTTCCGCCTCGGGCGCCTTGTAGTACGCCGAGAGGCCGCCGAAGCGGGTGTGGATCGCCGAGCCCGAGTCCTTCAGGGAGGTGCCGGCCGAGCGGACGCCCGCGATGTTCTGGTCGAGCAGCTCCAGGTTGCCGGTGAACTCGGGGACCTCCTCCGGGATGACGGGGATGTCGTCGCTCACTTCGGCCCCTGCCCGCCGTTGCCGTCGACACCCGGCGGTGGCGGTACGACCGTCGCCTTGAGGGCGTTGGCCTGCTGGTCGGCGGCCATGTCCAGGTCGCCCGTGACATAGGCGTTGGTGGCCTTGGCCGCGCCCTGCACGGAGTCGATGGTCCGCTGCGCCATGTACGCCAGCTTCTGCTGCCGCTCCTGCAGGTACTTGCTCAGCGCCGCCGCGACCGGGCCGACCGGCACGCGCGGGGTGCCCGTGGCCACCGGCCCGATCATGGGCCCGTTGAACTGCCCGCCCGGCACGGCCGTACCGGCCGACTCCGCCGCGCTCGCCATGTTCGTCACCAGCGAGTTGGCGGCCTTCTCCAGACCGCCCGCCGCCTCACCGGTCGAGTTCAGCGTGGTCTGCACGTTGATCGGATCGATGTCCCATGCCGGCATCGTCGCTACCCCCGTAACGCCCCTGTCGGATACGTCGTACGTCGCTTGCTCGCCGTACTGCTCGTACTGCTCGTACTCGTCGTACTCGTCGCACTTCTCGTGCTCGTCGTTCGCTTCCCTCAGTACACACGCGCAAACGGCACCGAACAGTTCCCGCGTCCCGTAAATCCAGCCACATGCCTCACCGTTGCCTCAACGCGCGGGGTGGTTCACCGTCCAGCCCGCCCACGCCGAGGAGATCATGTCCTCGACGCCGTACCGCGCCTTCCAGTCCAGCTCGGCGGCGATCCGGTCCGCCGAGGCGACGACGCGCGCGGGGTCGCCGGGCCGCCGGTCGACGACCACGGGCGGCAGGTCGTGGCCGGTGAGCGCGTTGATCCGGTCGATCATCTCGCGCACCGAGACGCCGTCCCCGCGCCCGATGTTGAGGGTGAGGTCCGTGCCCGGCGCCTCGCGCAGCCGCCGCGCGGTCGCCACATGGGCCTCCGCGAGGTCGACGACGTGGATGTAGTCCCGGACACAGGTCCCGTCGGGGGTCGGGTAGTCGGCGCCGAAGATACGCGGCGGGGCGCTCTCGGACAGCTTCTCGAAGACCATGGGGACGAGGTTGAAGATGCCGGTGTCGGCGAGTTCGGGGGCCGCGGCGCCGGCCACGTTGAAGTAGCGGAGCGAGGCCGTCGACAGGCCGGTCGCCCGGCCCGTGGCCCGTACCAGCCACTCGCCGACCAGCTTGGTCTCGCCGTACGGGCTCATCGGCAGGCACGGTGTGTCCTCGGTGACGAGGTCCACATCGGGCATGCCGTACACGGCGGCGGAGGACGAGAAGACGAAGGACGCGACCCCGGCGTCGGCGACGGCCGACAGCAGGGTGCGCAGGCCCTCGACGTTCTCCCGGTAGTAGTGCAGCGGCAGTTCGACGGACTCGCCGACCTGCTTCTTCGCCGCGAGGTGGACGACGCCGGTGATGCCCCGGTCCCGGATCACCCGTGCCAGCCGCACCCCGTCGAGGGTGGAGCCGATCTCCAACGGCACGCCCTCGGGCACCCGGTCGGCGATTCCCGTGGACAGATCGTCGTAGACGACGGCCTCTTCGCCCGCGTCGAGCATCGCGCGCACCACGTGCGCCCCGATGTATCCGGCGCCACCGGTGATCAGCCAGGTCATGGACGACCGTCCCTTCGTAGTCATGGCGATGTCGTAGCGATGCCCCAGCGATGATGCGGGTGCAATCAGGTCGGGTATCAGTGAAGCAGGCGTTTGAGGCGACGGCGTATCACTTCGGTCAATCCTCGCCAACCGGGCGCGATCCGTACGGCGAGCGCCCCCGCGTGGGTCGCGTACGGCTGCACGAGAAGCACGCCGTGGCGCGTGCTCGGCAGTGCGCTCCGGTGCAGCAGCCCGGCGCCCGCGAGGGCGTGCGCGGTGGTCTCCCGGTGGCTGCCGTCCCTGAACCGCAGCCGCAGCCGGAGGTCCCAGGTGCCGTTGCCCAACGCGGCCAGATCCAGTGGGACTTCGGCCGTCCAGCTGTCGAAGTCCGGCTGGGCCGCGAGGGACGCCGTGCCGGTGAACCCCACCCGCCCGTCCTCCCGTTCGGTGAACTCCGCCTCCACACTCTCCGGCTCCGCCTCCGTCATCCGCCCGTACAGCTCGTGCAGTCGCAGCCGGAGCACCGTCCCCCGCGCGCGTGGTCGCAGTTCCGCGTCGACGGCGGCGGGCAGCAGGTGCACGGGGCGGACGAGGAGGTGGTCCAGATCCACCTGGGGCAGGTCGGCGGACCAGACGGGGGAGCCGTCGCCCGCGCGCGCGTAGGGCGGGGTCAGCCGGGCCGGGCGGGCCGCGATCTCCTTGAGGCGGGCCAGGTCGCGCGGCTCCTCGGCGGCGAGGATCACCCGGGCGACGACCCGGCCGGGCGCGGGCGCCGGCGTGAAGTCGCCCTCGTCGAAGGAGGCCAGGTACGCGCGCGTCAGGGCCCACCACTCGCGCCGGTACTCCGCGCCGCGCAGGTCCAGCTCGCGCGCGTACATCCGCAGCGAGTGGTCGAGGAAGCGTGTCCGGGTGGCCCGCGCCAGCCGCTTCTCGCCGGCGCCCAGCAGGATGTCGTACGACATCCGGTCGGCCTCGATTCGGGCCCGCCAGTTGGCGATGCCGGAGCGGTCGAGGGAGATGGACAGCCGGGCCGCCGACCGGCGCACCTGCCAGACGTACACCGGGTCGGGGACGAGCGCGACGCGCGGCATGGCGGCCAGTAGGCGCGCGCCGAACACGAAGTCCTCGTACGGGAAGCGGCCCTCGGGGAAACGGATCGCACGCTCGCGCAGGAAGCTGGTGCGGTAGAGCTTGTTGACGCAGAGGGTGTCGTGCACCAGGCGCACGCGCCGAGACGGGTGCTCCACCAGCGTGCGCCGGGCGTACAGCTCGGGCTGCCAGGGGGTCTCGCGGCCGGACGGCAGCTCCTTGCGCACGCACAGCCCCGACGCGACCGGCGCGTCGTGCTCCAGGGCCGCGCCCAGCAGCGCGTCCACGGCACCCGGCGGCAGCACGTCGTCGCTGTCCATGAACATCACGTACGGCGAGGTCGCGGCGTCCAGCCCGTTGTTGCGCGGGGTGCCGCAGCCGCCGCTGTTGGCCGGGCGCCGGATCACTCTCAGGCGGGGCTCGTCCTCGGCCAGCCGCTCCAGCAGCTCCCCGCTGCCGTCCGTGGAACAGTCGTCGACCGCGATCACCTCACGGACGGCCGGCCCTTGGGCCAGCGCGGAGCGCACGGCGTCCGCCACATGGGCGGCGTCGTCGTACCCGATGACGACGACGGAGACCTGCGCCTGCTGAAGAGCCATGGTTGCCCCGCACCCGTGAGAGATATGTGTGCAATCTTCCCTTAAAGGCGGCTTCGCGGCCCCGTGGGGAAGATGGCGCGCGGGAGGACGGGGTTCCGTTCGAGGTTGTGGGGATTGTGTCGGTGCGCTCGGATGGCTCGAATAGGCCGAATGGCTCGGATCGATCGCCGGGCGGGGCGGCCCGGCGGCCGCGGTCGGCGCCTAGCCGACAGCCTTCGTCGCCCCCGTTGTCCCCGTCGTCCCCATCGACTCCTCCAGTGCCGCCTCGTCCAGTGCGGCCGTCAGGCGGTCCAGGCGGTCGCGCAGCTCGCGGATCTCGTCGATGTCGAAGGTCGTCGCGGAGACGATCCGGCGCGGCACGGCCAGCGCGCGCTCCCGCAGGGCGGTGCCCTCCTCGGTCGGCCGCACCACCACCGACCGCTCGTCGCGGGCGCTGCGCTCGCGCCGTACGAGACCGGCCGCCTCCAGGCGCTTGAGGAGCGGCGAGAGGGTCCCGGAGTCGAGCCGCAGATGCTCGCCCAGCTTCTTCACGGGCAGCTCGCCCTGCTCCCACAGCACCAGCATCACCAGGTACTGGGGGTAGGTGATCCCCAGATCCTTCAGGACCACGCGGTAGACGCTGTTGAAGGCGCGCGAGGCGGCGTGCAGGGAGAAGCAGATCTGCCGGTCGAGACGGAGGAAGTCCTCCTCGGAGACCTGCCCGGAGAGCTCCTCGGAGATCTCCTCGGGCATGGGGGCGGCACTCGTGGTCATGGGTCCAGGGTAACTCCTGTCCGTCATTTAGTTGTGGGCAATTGAATTGCGTGCTCTACTGGAGTCCGTGAACGGCGGTCGGACCGGACCGCCGGACGTGACATGACCTGTGAAACGGATGGTTCTCCCATGGACGCGCTCTACACCGCTGTCGCCACCGCCACCCACGGCCGCGATGGTCGCGCCGTCAGCAACGACGGCAAGCTCGACCTCGACCTCGCCCTCCCGGTGGAGCTGGGCGGCAACGGCCAGGGCACCAACCCGGAGCAGCTCTTCGCCGCCGGCTACTCCGCCTGTTTCGCCAGCGCCCTCGGTCTCGTCGGCCGCGCCGCCAAGGTCGACGTGAGCGAGGCCGCGGTGACCGCCGAGGTCGGCATAGGCAAGCAGGGCGAGGGCTTCGCCCTCAAGGTCACCCTCCGCGTCGAACTCCCCGACACCGTCGACGAGGCCACCGGCCGCAAGCTCGTCGAGCAGGCCCACCAGGTCTGCCCCTACTCCAACGCCACCCGCAACAACATCCCGGTCGAGCTGGTCGTCGAGTAGGTCCGGCGATTCGGACGGGGCTGAGACCTGTCTTTTCAGGGGTGGTAGCTGCTCGCCAAGGAGTGCGCATGAGGTCGAATTAACTCGATCGTGTGATGGTCGGCTTCCGGGCTGGCGTTGTCCTGGGCCGTTTGGGTTGGCGTGATCTGCGATCTGCGATCTGCCATCTGGGACGCGGGGTACGGCGTCAGCGTGCGGGGCCCGGTGTTTCACCGGTGTGATGGTGCAGGGCCTCTCCGTCGCCTCTGGCTGTACCTATGTGGCCGGGTCGTGCAGGGCTGTGTCCATCAGCGGCCTCCGGCCGCGGGGGTGTCGCCACCCCGGGGACGAGTACGCCGGGGACCAGCTCGCCCAGGACCGTTCGGGGCGCGCGGCTGAACGGGCTCACTCCCGCTCAGTCCACAGGAACGGTACGGGCCGTATCACCGTGCGGCTCCGCCGCGCGGGCGCGACGAGCCCCACAAGCCCCCACCGGCTGTCACATCGCGGATCGCTCCGAACCTCCTCCTACGGAGCGATCCGCGCCAGCACTTCCCCGGTCCGCGGACTCCAGTCCACGACCACCGCCTCCTCCGGCACCCGCTGCCACCGAGTCAGCAACAGCCACTTCACCCCGTACCGCCGCGCGACGACCACGCGCTGATCCCGAGTCGACGCGGGGTCGAGGTAACCCCGGACATCGGCGTACCGCCGCACCCGCTCCCCCTCGTCCAGCGCGGGATCGGGCCACGTGGGCGCCGCCATGTTCACCCCGTACCCCGCGATCGCACGGCCCGCGAAGTACCCGTCGGTGATCAGCGCATCCCCCGCCCGCACATGCCGCGCAGCCCAGTCGTACGAAGGCCACCGCGGCGGCTGGTCGAAGCCGACGGGGTCGAACGCGGCCGGCACGACCGCCCCCGCCTGCACGGTGAGGAACCCCACGCACGCCCCCGCGACCGCCGCACCCCCCAGCGCCCGCCGCGCCCACCCCCACGGCCTGGGCGCCGCCAGCTCCACCGCCAGGGCGAACTGCGCGGGCACGGCCGCGAGCCCCAGAACCCTGCCGTACGTGTAGTGCCCGCTGACCCAGCCGTACGCCACGACCAGGCACTCCAGCGCGAACATCAGGACCAGCGGGTCCCTCGGGGACCTGCGCCCCCGTGCCCACAGCGCCGGCAGCCCGAGCAGGGCCAGCCAGAGATGTCCGGCCATGTCCTCGTAGAGGCGCCGGTGCATGCCGTCCACGCCGGTGTTCCCGGCCAGCGACAGGATGTCGTAGTACGGCCAGGAGACCGCGACCGCCAGGGCGGCCCCTCCCGCCAGCGCCCAGCGCCCCACCAGCGGCCGCCGCCACCCCCGCTGCCAGGCCGCCACGATCGTCAGGGCCCCGGCCACCGAGGCCACGGCCGTGATCGGGTGCACCAGCAGGATCAGCCCGTACAGCGCGCCGATTCCGGCGTACGCCCAGACGCTCCCGAGGCCGTTCGGCCCGACGCACCGCACCCGCCGCGAAAGCCCGCCGCCCCGCGCGCGTGCGCCCGTCCATGCCCACGCCCAGAACGTCAGCCCGATGGCGAACGCCGACGGATAGCCGAGGGTCGTCGTCATCGACATCAGCCCGAGATAGCCGCTCCACAGGACCCGCTCGGTGCCCCACAACACCGTCATGAACAGCGGGGCGAGGACCGGCGCCCACGGCCGGGGCGTCAGCACGCGCACGAAGCGGCCGATCCCGGTGAGCAGCACCAGCAGGTTCACCGGCCCGGCGAGCTTCACCAGCGACCAGCCGCTCAGCCCGGTCAGCCGCGCGAGGACGCCCTGTGCGACGGCGTAAGGGGAGTAGTACGGGCTGCCCGCGCCCGGTAGATCGGCGGTCGGGTGGGCCGGGTGCAGCAGGTCCCAGCGGAGCCGCTCGACGACCGCCGCGTGCTGACCGGCGTCGCAGCACAGCGGCACCCGCCAGTACGCCAGCGTCATCACCAGCCAGAACAGCCCGCCCACGACGAGATACGGAGTCGGCCGCCGGGTCAGCCGGGTGCGGCCGCCGTGCAGCGCGGTGGCCCCGAGCGCGAGGCGACGGCGGCGCCGGACGCGCGTACCGGCGTCCAGGGGACCGGAACCGGAATCGTCGTCGGTCTGGGCTGGCTGGGGCATTTGCCGTGTATTCCCTGTATTGCCACACGGGTCAACGGCTCAGCTCGCGGTCACCACATCGAGTGAGCTTCGGGTGGCGGTGACGCGCTCCAGCAGCAACGGCAGCACCGGCCGCGGCCGCGACGCGCCCTACGCGCCCGCCACCAGCGCGGCCAGGAACGGCGGCTGGGTCAGCTGCCGACGCCCCCACTCCACCCAGAAGCCGAACTCCAGACGCAGGAACACTCCGGCCACAGCCGGCCCCGGTGACTCGCGAACCGGAGCAGCGCGAAGCCGGGGACGATGACACTGAAGCGGGGCATGTCCGTCAGCTCCTCACGAGGGTCGCGGCGGAGGGCGCCGGGGCCGGGGTGCGCTCGGCGAGCGGCACGACGGGCGGCAGCGCCTCCGGCCGCTCGCCGAGGAACACCCGCCGTACGACCCGCTCGGCCGCCCGCCCGTCGTCGAACTGGCAGAACCGCTCCCGGAAACCGGCCCGCAGGGCGTCGGCCTCCATGTCCGCGTACGAGCCGTCGCGGAACAGATCCGCCAACTCCCGCTCGGTACGGGCCACATGGCCGGGCGGCGCGGCCGGCAGGTCGAAGCAGACGCCCCGGGTCTCCCGGTAGACGTCCCAGTCGTCCGCGAGGATCACGATCGGCCGGTCGAGGTTGGCGTAGTCGAACATCAGGGACGAATAGTCGGTGATCAGCGCGTCGGCGGCGAGACAGACGTCCTCGGTGGAGCGGTGCGCGGTGACGTCGATGATCCGGTCACCGACTCGCCCCTTGCCCCTGCGGGCCGTGCCGCCGGCGTCGTGGAGATGGTGCGCCCGCAGCAGCACCACGAACCCCTCGCCCACCGCCTCGCAGAACGCCTCCAGATCGAGCCGGGCGCCGTGGCCGGTGGCGTGGTCGCGGTGGGTGGGGGCGTAGAGAAGGGCCTTCTTGCCCTCGGGAACGCCCAGGTCGCGCCGGGCGCGCGCCACGTCCGCGGCCGTCGCCGTGTAGTAGACGTCGTTCCGCGGACAGCCGTACTCCAACTGCTCGTACGTGCCCGGGAAGGCCCGCTCCCAGGTCTCGGTGGAGTGCCGGTTGGCGGAGAGGCTGAAGTCCCAGCGGTCCACGCGCTTGAGAAGACCGGTGAAGCTGCCGGACGCGGCGGCCACCACCGGGCAGGGGGACTGGTCCATGCCCATCGCCCTCAGCGGGGTGCCGTGCTGGGTCTGGAGGTGGACGCTTCGGGGGCGCTTGACGACCGCGTCCGCGAAGTCGGCGTTGTCGACGAGGTACTTGGCGCGGGCGAGGGCCCGCCAGTGGCGCGGGCTGCCGATGACGGCGTACTCGACGTCCTTCGGGAGACGGTCCACCGCGTCGGGCTCGACGAGGAACACCGAGCGGAGGCGCGGGGCGAGTTCGCGGGCCTTGGCGTGGATGGCGGCGGGGTTGCAGGTGATGCCGCGGTCCCGGTACGCGCAGTACACGGCGAGGTTCCTGTCCAGTGGCAGGCGGCGCTGGGCGGCGTACAGGGCGCGAGTCAGGGGCGCGCGGGGGCGGGGAAGCGCTGCCAGGGCTCCGGCCGCCGCCCGGTTGGCGGCGCACAGGGCCCGGAAACCGGCGTACGAGCCGGTCGCGAGCAGACGGTGCTGTACGCCGAGGCTGCCGCTGGGCGGGTGGAAGCCGGCCGGGCGGTGGTGGTGGTAGAGGTGCGTGGCGCGGGAGAAGAAGGCGCGGCGGTGGTAGGCCGGGAGCCGCTCCGGGTGCGCGGCGCTCCACAGCACGACCGCGAACAGCTGCTCGAACAACGCCTTCGACACGCCCTGTTCGGCCGTGGCCCTGGCGAGCACCAGCTCCACCTGGTCGAGGAGTTCGAGCTGGTGCTCGCCGGGCGCGTTCAGCCGGCTGCCCTGTCGGCGCAGCAGGTGCCGGACGCAGACCGTGCCCCGCAGCTCGGCCGTACGGTCGGCGGCGAGCGCGACCAGGCCGCTCCAGCCGAGATCGGTGAAGTGCCCGATGGGGAAGGTGAGTTGGCGCTCGGTGAGGAAGTCCCGGCGGTAGGCCGCGCTCCACGCCGGGGTTCGCAGACCGGTCGGGCGCACGATGGTCGTGCCGCCCTCCCACCAGTGCGTGCGTTCGTGGGCGAAGTACAGGACATCGGGGTCGCCGGCCTCGCGCAGCCGGTCCGCGATCGCCTGCAGCGCACCCGGCGCGAGCGTGTCGTCCCCGTCCAGGAACAGGACGTACGTCCCGTGCGCCGCCGCGATTCCCGCGTTGCGGGCCGCGCTCAGCCCGCCCGAGGGCGGCGACTCGACGGGGGCCACCCGTGTGTCCCTGGTGGCGTACGCGGTGCTGACCGCCCCCGCGGGTGAGTCCGCCGCCGTCTCATGCACCGGAATCAGCTCGAAGTCACCGAACGGCTGACCGAGAACCGACTCCAGAGCGAGCGGCAGGCGCCCTTCGACACCGTATGTGGGGACGATGATGCTGAAGCGGGGCATTCTTTCCTTTCGGGGGAACTGCGCGAGCAACCACGACGGACCCGTGGCTGGGGGGCGAAGGGGCGTGGCTCCTGGAGGATGGGACGGGCAGGGGCCGCGGGGGCGAGGAAAGGCGGCTACGTGCGCGGCCAGTCGTCCAGGCCCGGCTGGACCTGGCCCGGGACCGTCGCCAGCGGGGAGGTCGGACGGGCCGCCGCAGCCGACGGGACCGGGTGGCGGTGGGACAGTGGCACGAAGCCGAGCGCGGAGGTCTCACCCAGCACGACCCGACGCACCACCCGCTCCGCCGCCCGCCCGTCGTCGTACTGACAGAACCGGTCACGGAACGCGGCCCGCAGCTGCGCGGACCGCGAGCCGTGCCAGTGCCCCGTGGCGAAGATGTCGATCAGCTCGTCCTCACTGCGGGCGACCGCACCCGGCGGGCAGGAGCGCAGATCGAAGTACGTGCCCCGGGCCGCCTCGTACGCCTCCCAGTCCTCGGCGTGGATCACGATGGGCCGGTCGAGGTTGGCGTAGTCGAACATCAGGGACGAGTAGTCGGTGACCAGGGCGTCCGACGCCAGACACAGGTTCTCGATGCTCGGGTACCCGGTGACGTCCAGGAGGCGGCCGTGCGCCAGGTCCGTCAGCGGGGAGTCGTACACGTGGTGGGCGCGGGCGAGGACCACGAAACGCGGCCCGAGCTTGCGCAGCACCCGCTCCAGGTCCAGGTGGGCGCGCTGCGAATGGCGGTAGTCGCGGTGGGTCGGGGCGTACAGGACGGCGACCGAGCCCTCGGGGATGCCGAGGTGTTCGCGGACCCGGGCCACGTCCGTCGAACCGGCCCTCAGGAACACGTCGTTGCGCGGGGAGCCGTATTCCAGGGTCGTGTACGCGGACGGGTGGACGCGCTCCCAGACGAGGGTGGAGTGGCGGTTTCCGGACAGGACGTAGTCCCACTGGTCGCTGCCGCGCAGCACGGCGGCGAAGTCCGTGCCGCGTGCGGCCGCCGGCCGGTCCTGGAGGTCGAGACCCATGTGCTTGAGCGGAGTGCCGTGCTGGGTCTGGAGGAGGACCTGACCGGGACGCTTGACCAGGCGCCGGTCGAAGTCCACGTTGTTCACCAGGTACTTGGAGCGGGCGAGCGCCGTCCAGTACGCCATCGAGCCGGGGAGCACACGCCGGGTCGCCACCGGGAGCGTGTGGTGGTGCTCCGGGCGCGCGACCCACGAGGTGCGCATCCCGGGGACGTAGGTACGGAACGCGTTCTCCAGCGCGGCCGGGCTGCACACATAGCCCCGGCCCCCGTACGCGGCGAACACCGCCCGGTCGGCACGCAGCGGGAGGAGGCGCTGGACGCGGTAGTGGACGCGGAGGCCGCCGGCGCGCAGCAGCCGGGCCAGGCCCCGTACCAGGCGTCCGGCGCCTCGGCCCAGCCGGGCCATGGCCCACAGCGCGCGGTGGACGCGCCGGCTGCCGAGCCGCAGGAGCGCGTGCCGGAGCCGGGCGCGGGCGCGGACAGGGGCGCCCGGGGTGCGATAACGGGCGCAGTGCGCGCGGACCGTGCGCAGGAACTCGGCGCGCGCCTCGCGCGGGAGTCGGTGGCGCCGGGAGAGCACGGAGGTGAGGTGGTCGACCATGCGCCGGAACAGCACCGGACGCCACTGCGCCAGCTCCGGCCGCTCGTCGACGTAAGCGAACACCCGGTCGTACTGCTCGAACACGTCGAAGTGACCGCGTGTAGTCGCCCCGAGCAGGCTGCCGTGGCGGCGTCGGCGGTGGTGGACGCAGACCCGGTCGAGAGTGGCGACGGACTCGGCGGCCATCAGGACCGGGTACGTCCAGGCCGTGTCCTCGTAGATGCCGGGCGGGAACCGGAAGCCGTGGTCCTCGACGAACTCCCGTTTGTATGCCTTGTTCCACACCACCGGGCGGACGTTCAGCAGGCCCGGGCGGTCGTCGAGGCGGAAGGGGGCCGGGCCCTGCTCGGTGAGTTGGAGAGCGTGTTCGTTGTGGACGGGCTCGTCCGACCAGGAGGTCCGGGCGAAGTCGTGGACGAGGACGTCGGGTTCGCCGGTCTCCTTGACCCGGTCGGCGATCGCCTGGAGCGCGTCGGGCGTGAACGTGTCGTCGCCGTCGAGGAAGAGGAGATAGTCCCCCCTCGCGTACTCCATCCCCTTGTTGCGGGCGGTCCCCGGCCCCGCGTTCTCCCGCAGGCGCACGGTTCGCCGTACACGGGGGTCGCGGGCCGCGATCTCGTCGGCGATCGCACCGCAGTTGTCGGGCGAGGCGTCGTCGACGACGATCAGTTCGAGGTCGGTGAAGGACTGGGACAGCACAGAATCCAGGCATTCGTGCAGGTACGCCTGAACCTTGTACGCGGGAACGATGACACTGAACCTGGGCAAGGAGGACATCCATGGGTCGGCACGGGCATACTGCCCGGAAACGGCCGATGGGATGATTTGGTTACGTTGTGTGTTCCATACGGGGGAATACCTGGGAGTTGGGGGCGCGTGGGTGCGTTTTCGGGTGCGGGTGGTGGGGGGTGCTCGCGCCCACGCGGCGGAGCCGCATATCGACACAGCCCCCACGCGCCCGCACTCGCTCGACAGCCCGCAACTCGCGAGCTGTAGAGCGCCGTTGCCGCTACTTCACCGCGCCCGCCATCACCCCCGACACGAACTGCCTCTGGAACGCGAAGAACACGGCCAGCGGGATCACCATCGAGATGAACGCACCCGGCGCCAGGATCTCGATGTTGCTGCCGAACTGTCGTACCTGCTGTTGGAGTGCGACCGTCAGTGGCTGTGAGTCGGAGCTGGAGAAGACCAGCGCGACCAGCATGTCGTTCCACACCCACAGGAACTGGAAGATCCCGAGGGACGCCAACGCCGGTGCGGCCAGCGGCAGTACGACCGTCGCGAACAGCCGTACCTCGCCGGCCCCGTCCAGCCGAGCCGCCTCCAGCAGCTCGCGCGGGATCTCCGCGAAGAAGTTCCGCAACAGGAAGATCGCGAACGGCAGTCCGAAGCCGACGTGGAAGAGGACGACACCGATGATGTCGCCGAAGATCCCGAGGTCCCGGAAGAGCCCGGACAGCGGGATCAGCGCCACCTGCACCGGCACCACCAACAGCCCCACCACGACCATGAACCACCAGTCGCGGCCCTTGAAGTCCAGCCAGGCGAAGGCGTATCCGGCCATCGCGCCGATCAGGACGACCAGCAGGGTCGACGGCACCGTGATCCAGACCGTGTTGAAGAGGGCGCCTGTGATGTCGTCGTTCTCGAGCAGCGACTCGTAGCTCTTGGCGGTGAGTCGGGCCGGCGTCGAGAACACCTTCCACCACCCGGAGGTGGCGATGTCGGTCGGGTCGCGGAACGACGAGACCAGCAGTCCGAAGGTCGGCACCAGCCAGAACAGCGCCACCAGCAGCAGGAACACACGCAACGCGCCGCCCGCCGCGCCGCTCGCGAGCCGGGCGGCGACGGAGCGTTCGGCGCGTGCGGGTGCCTCGCGCGCCGGAGTCTTCGGCGCGGGGGCCGGTGCGGGGTTTTCGAGAGCGGTCACCGCTGGCGCTCCTTCCTGAGCCGCCGGATGTTGACCCACATCACCGGCAGCACGAGCAGCAGCAGGACCACACCGATCGCGCTGCCGAGACCGAAGTCGCCCCCGCCGCCGTACGACACCAAGTACAGCTGCAGAGCGAGGACGTTGGCCTCGTCCTGGGTGGGCTGGGGCGCGATGATGTAGACGAGGTCGAACACCTTCATCACGTTGATCATCAGCGTGACGAGGACGACGACCAGGACCGGCGCGAGCAGCGGAACGGTGACCCGGCGGAACACCTGCCACTCGTTCGCCCCGTCCACCCGGGCCGCTTCGAGCAGATTGCGGTCGACTCCGGCGAGGCCCGCCGCGATCAGTACCATCGCGAAGCCCGCCCACATCCAGACGTACGACCCGATGACGGCCGGGGTGACGAGGGTCGGGCCGAGCCAGTCGATGCCGTTGTAGGGCGCCGCGAAGTTCGAGCCGGGCAGCTTGAGTCGGGCCCCGTCGGCCGACTCCGGCAGGCTGAACGTGCCGTCGGAGCCGCTGGTCGCGGTGGCGACGACCTTGCCGTCCTTCACCGCCTCGATCTTGACGCCCTCCAGCGCCTTCTCACCCGGGTCGACAGCCCCCTTCTCGCCGCCGCCGCCGAGCCGGAAGTCCAGCCAGACGGTGCCGGTGACACCGTCGCCGGTGGCGGCCTTGGCGTCCTGCGCGTCGCCGGGCAGCCGGTTGGGCGCGATGCCGACGAGGGGGAGGAGCGCCGGGGTGCCCGTCCGCACGGTCCCCTCCGTGGTGAACGAACCCCCGCCGGACGCCCGCAGATCACTGACCTGCGCGTTGGGCCGGGCCTTCGGATACACGGACTCGTCGGCGAAGACGTCGTGCACGGACGTCACGACCGCGTTGGCGACGCCCTGGTTCGGATCCTGCTCGTACACCAGCCGGAAGATGATGCCCGCGGCCAGCATCGAGATCGCCATCGGCATGAAGACGATCAGCTTGAACGCCGTTCCCCAGCGCACCCGTTCGGTCAGCACCGCGAAGATCAGACCGAGCGCGGTGACGAGCGCCGGGGCCACCGCGACCCAGATCGCGGTGTTCCGTACGGCGACGAGGGTGGAGTCGTCGGAGAAGATCTCCGCGTAGTTGTCGAGGCCGACGAAGCCCGAGCCGTCCGCGTCGAACAGGCTCCGCCAGACCGAGTACCCGATCGGGTAGACCACGAGCGCGCCGAGCAGCACCAGCGCGGGCAGCAGAAACAGCACCGCCACCCACAGCCGGGTACCCGTCACGCTCTTGCGCGGTGCGGCGGGGGGCGTCGGAGTTGCGCCGGCGCCTCCCGCCGTCTTCGTCACGGCAGACGACATGAGGTCGCCGTCAGCCGTTCCCGTAGGCCTTCGCCGCGTCGGTCTCCAGCTGCTTCTGGGCACCGGCCACGTCGTCGGGGCTCTTCAGGAAGTCCTGCAGGTCCTTCCATTCACCGACGCCCTGCGTGCCGCCGAACGCCGCCGGGGCCTGGTCGGACATGTCGAAGCGGAAGTCGTCGCCCGCCGCGAGCAGCGCCTTGGCGATCTCCCGGGTGACGTCGTCCTTGTAACTGCCCTCGTCCATCTCCTTGTTTGGGGAGAGGAAGCCGCCCTGCGCCGCCCAGATCTCCGCCGCGTCGGTCGAGGCGAGGAAGGTGAGCAGCGCCTGCGCGCCCTCGCCGTCCTTCAGCGCCACGGCCGCGTCGCCGCCGGTGACCACGGGGGAGTCGTCGCCGACCGCCGGGAACGGGAAGACCTTGGCGTCCGTGCCGATCTTCGCGTCCGTGTCACCGTTGACGGTGACGGCCACGAAGTCGCCCTCGAAGACCATTCCGGCCGGGGTGTCCCCGCCGAATGTCTTCGTGATCGACTTGATGTAGTCGGTCTGCAGCGCGCCGGAGGCGCCGCCCGCGAGCAGGTCGTCCTTGCCCCACAGCTCGGCGAGCGTGGTCAGGGCCTCCTTCACGGAAGGATCGGTCCACTTGATCTCGTGCTTGGCGAGCTGGTCGTACTTCTCCGGGCCCGCCTGCGACAGATAGACGTTCTCGAACCAGTCGGTGAGCGTCCAGCCGTCGGCGCCGCCGACGGACACGGCGGGGGAGCCGGCGTCGGAGAGCGTCTGCGCGGTCTGCAGGAACTCGTCCCACGTCTTGGGTTCCTCGGTGATCCCCGCCGCCTCGAAGGCCGCGGTGTTGTACCAGACGAGGGATTTGTTGGCGGCCTTCGCGTAGACGCCGTACTGCTTGCCCTCGTACGCGCCGAGGTCCTTCCAGCCGTCCGAGAAGTTCTTCTCCAGTTGTGCCTGGGCCTCGCTGCCGAGCGGTTTCACCCAGCCCTTCTCGGCGAACTGGTGCAACACGCCGACCTGCGGCAGGAACGCCACGTCCGGCGGTTTGCCGCCCTCGATCTTCGTACCGAGGAACGTGGACGTGTTGTTGCCGGTCGGTACGAAGGTCACCGAGGCGCCGGTGCGTTTCTCGAACTCGTCCAGCACCTTCTGGAAGTTGTCCAGCTCCGGGCCCGTGAAGACCGCCGCGACCTCCAGCTTCTGGCCGTCCAGCTTGGGGAGTTGCACGGTGGCCTCGTTGCCGCCGTCGTTGCCGGTGTCACCCTTGTCGCCGCCGTCGTCGTCACCGCCGCAGGCGGTGAGGGAGAGGGCGAGAACGCCTGCGGCGAGGGCCGCGAGGGCTTTGGACGTGGGGGGAGAAATGGATGGATGGGTGGGCTCGCCAAGGGGATTGGGCTTGTGTGTACGAAGAGTGCGACGAATGCCGTGGATGTTGCGCATCACTGACCCCGTTCTCCGTGCGTCGTCGAACGTAGAGCGCTGTCCCGTGCGCTCTGGTCTACGCCGCGTGCTCGGGGGCGGCAAGAGCGCCTGCCGTGTCAATGTCTTGATCGTGACCGCGTCGTGACCATGGGGCGCGGTGGGGAGGGCCGGGTGCCCGATCGCCGCGGGGGTGCTTCGTCGTGGGCGAGTTCCCCGGTCCGCCGTGGTTGATCGCGCAGTTTCCCGCGCCCCTTACGGGGCGCGCATCCCCGCCTGCACAGCTGCCGGCAGTGGTGCGGCCCGGGGCGGCACGGGTGGGTGCAGGCGGCGCCCTGTCAGCGCCGGTAAGCGCCTCCCGCCCCCGGTCGGCTCCGGCGCCGGCGCCGGGTGCCCTGTCAGGGGACGGTCACAACAGGGACGGTACGCCCGTCGCCGAGACCTCCCGGGCCGCGCGGTCCAACGCGCTGGCCAGCAACGCCAGATCCGTAGGGCCGTTCCCCAACTCCCGTACGGGGCGCCGCGCCGGCGGGTCGCCCATCCTCGCCCAGTCCAGCGGTACGACGGTCGGGCGGAGGGTCGCGGTGCGAGGGATGCGGCCCGTCACGCGGCCGGCCTGGAAGGCGGTGGTGCGGCCCCCCTCGCCCAGCAACTCCCCCCGACCGGGCGCGGGTTCGTCCGGCCCCGCCACCGGCGCGCTCAGGACGACGCGTCCGCCGGCCGCCCGGCCCAGTTCGCTCTCGCCCGTACGCCCACCCCCACTGGTCGTGGCGATCAGATGCACGCCGAGGCGCTCGCCCTCCCGGGCCACCGCCTCCAGGGCCCGTACGACGGACCCCGCCGCCGGCCGCCCCGTGGACCCCAAGGGGGGTGACAGCAGGGCGTCGAGGTCGTCGACGATCACGACGAGCCGGGGGAGTTCCGAGGCCGGGTTCTTCCCGGCCGCGCCCCTGCCGTCCTGGTCGGTGTTCCTACGGCTCGCCGCCGGCCGCAGCCGAAGCGTGGAGCTGGAGGACGAGTCGAGGTCCGCGGCCCCGGCCGACCCCGCCGCCTGGGCGGACCCGGGTCCCGAAGTCCCCGGCCCGGAGGACCCCGCCCCGGAGGACCCCGCCCCGGAGGCTGCGGACTTCGCCGGCCCCGACGTCGCCGATCGCTGCGGGACGATACGCCCCGAGACCTCCCGCCGCGTGTGCCACTCCACGAACCCGAGCCCGCCGAGCAGCTCGTACCGACGCTTCAACTCGGTGATCAGGGATTGTGCGAACTCCCGCATCCGGACAGGGTCGTTGGCCGTGAGATGCGTACCGACATGGGGCAGGTCGGTACAGACCCCCAACCCCTCCCCGGCCCGGCCCCCACCGGTACCGGCGGCGCCACCGGCACCGCCGTCCCGCCCGTCCACGAGGGCGATGCCCAGCCGGTCGGGCCGCTCGGCGGCGGCGAGTGACGCGGCGACGGACCGCAGCAGCTCCGTACGACCGCTGCCGACAGGCCCCTCGATCAGCAGATGGGGGCCCTCGGCGACGAGGTCCACGGAGAGCGGCCCGCGCGGCCCGGCGCCGAGCACGGCCCAGGCGCGCCCGCCGAGTGCCGTCGTGTCGTCGCCCGCGTCCGCCCACCGCGCCATCAGCGACGCCGGAGTGGCCCGCGCCAGCCCCAACTCGTCCAGCAGCCGCGCCGACTGCGGCAACGGCGCCGACACCCGCGACTGCCGGTCCCCGGCCGCTCCGTCCGTCCGCAACGGTGCCAGCGCCCGCGCGAACCGCTCCGCCCATGCCACCGACACCGCGTCCAGCGTGGCCACCGTGCCGTGGTTCAACAGCCCGGGCGCGTCGTCCGGGTCGAGCGGTACGAGATCCTGGGCGCCGGGGCGCGTCCGCTCGTCGGCACCGGAGAGTGCGCTTCCCGTGAGGTCGATGTTGGTGTGCGTACGGCTCACCGAGGCGGGGTCCGCCTGCGCGGAGCCGTGGGCGCGGTCGGGCCGGCCGGAAAGGCCGGAATGGTCGGAATGGTCGGCGCGGGGACGGCTCGACGGTGCGCCGTCGTTCGTACCGCGCGCGTGGTCGGCGGAGGCGGAAGGCGCGGAGCGCGTGGCCCTCGTCCGGCCGGAGTCTGCCGGACCCGAGGTCCCGGCACCGCTCCCCGCGCCATACCCGGCGGAGGCGACCCGCAGCAGCCGTAGCGCCGTGGCGACGTCACCGCTGAGCAGGGCGACGGCCCCGCACGCGCGGAACGCGGGCGAGACCTCGCAGGCCGCCGTGTACGTCTCCGTCACCGGCGAGGCGGGTGACGCGGACTCCGTCTCGGCGAGGCACACGACATGGATCCCGGCGAGGGGCCCCTGCTGCGCCAGCCGCACCACGGCCTCCCGCACATCGGCGCCCCCGGGGTCCCCGTCCACGATCACCACCGTGTAGGGCCCCGCGAAGCCACCGCCCGCCGGTCCGTCCTCCCGGGCCCACGACGGCCGCCGCACGGCCCGCCGTCCGGAGCCACCCTCGGCCGTCCCGTGCACCGCCCCACCACGATCGGCCCCATGACCCGCAAGGTCCCAGGCTCCGGAGCCGGCCCCGGTTCCGGCCTCTGCCGTACGCCCGGCCGTGCGGCCTGATGCGTCCCCGGACCCGTGGCTCGCCGCCTCCCCGGACCGGTGGCCCGATGCCGCCCCGGACCGGTGGTTCGTCGCGTCGTCCGACCGGCGACCGGCCACGCCCGTGGCCCCCGCACCCGCCGTCCGGCCGCGTCCTGCGCCCGCCGTGCTCCCGGGCGCGTGTCCCGCGGTGTCCGCCGCGTGGTCCTCCACGCGGCGGAGCAGTTCGTCCAGACGGGCCGTCGTCTGCTCGCGGTCGTAGGCGAGGAGGAGGCGGCAGTCCTGGCCGTGGGCGGGGCGGAGATGGGGGAGCCAGCCGAGCCAGGACCATTCGGTGGTGCGTTCCTCGGCGGAGCGGGAGCGGTCCGCGCTGATCAGGACCAGTTCCAGGGCGTCGGGGGAGTGCAGCGCGGTGAGCTGGGCCACGAGCGCTCGGGTCAGCCCCATCAGCCGGGGGCGCGGCCCGGCCAGGCCCAGCGCGCCGACCTCACGCAGCCCCGTGGTCACCGGCACCGCCGGCAACAGTCCCGATCCGTCCGGCGCCGCGCGGTCCGTCGTACCCAGCCGCACCGTCAGTGCCTCCGGGTGCCCCGGCCCCCGCTCCCACAGCCGGGCGCCCGGCCCGAGCGCGGTGAGCAGCAGCGCGGCGGGATCCGGCCATGTCTCCGGCAGCCGCTCCCCACCCGCAGGGAGCACCGAGGCCGTCGTCCCGCGCTCGTCCTCGTCGTCCTCCGCGTCGTACTCGTACGGGTCGTACTCGGCCCCCGCCTGCGCCCGCCCCCCGGTCAACCGCCGCGCCCAAGCCCCGAACCCACTCCGTTTGCGCACCCCACGCGGCACATCCGTGCCCCGGAGGGGAGTGCCCTTACGAGTGCCGGACTCGACGGGTCCGTCGACGTCCCCAAAATCGCCCGTCCCATGAGAGCTGTTGGAGTCTCCGGGTCCGCTGGAACCCCGGGCTCCGCTGGAACCCCGGGGTCCATTGGAACCATCAGGACCGCCGGGACCACCGCGCTCACCGGCACGGCCCGGTCCACCGGAACCGCTGGGCAGCCCAGACCCGACGGACCTGCGGGAATCCCTGGCATCGCCGTGCTCACGGCTGCTGCGGGCGTCTCGGGCGTCTCGGCCATCGCCGACGCGGCCATGGGGTTCCATCCCGCCCCCGCCCGACCCGCCCTCGTGCACAGGCCCCTGGTCGGCACCGGACACGGCTCCCCGCCCCGTACCGGCCGCGGAGGAGCCCGCGCCCCCCGCCGTCCGCTCGATCCCGGGCACCCCGCCCTGCCCCGGGACGGTCCGCCGCTCGACACGACCGTGCCCCGGATCCGCGGCTCCTTGCCCCGCCGCACCTCCACGAGTCACCCCGCCGGAGCCGGAGCCGGAGCCGGACTCGGCCCCCGCCCCCGCTCCCGTCCCGGATCCCGAACCACCGCCTGCGGAGCCCGAACCCCCGCCTGTCGAACCGAAGCCGGTACCGGCGCCCGGCGCCCCCGCCCCGACCGCCACCCGGACGTGGCCCTCACCGTCAGGCGCCGTACCGACCCCCCGCGCTCCCGACGACGAGGCCAGCCGAAGCGCGGACTCGCCGATCCGTAGGAGCGCGCCCGGGGCGAGGCGGACCGGCCGGTCGCCCACACGGGTGCCGTCGAGGGTGGTGCCGTTGGTGGAGCCGAGGTCGACGACGGAGACGCGGCCGTCGGCGGAGAGAGTGACCGCGCAGTGGAGGCGGGAGACGTCCGGGTCGTCGAGGGGGACGTCGGCGTCGGCGGAGCGGCCGATGTGGATCTTGCCGCCGTGCAGGAGATGGACGCCGCCGGCGTCGGGGCCGGCCACGACGTGGAGCTGCGCGGCGGCTTCGTCGACCTCGGGGCCCGGCTCGGAGGGGGTGCCCAGGGAGAGCACGGCGCCGTCGATGAGGGGCGGCTCGCCCAGGGTGCAGCGCTGGGCGTCGAGGCGCTCGGCACCGGCGTACAGCACTACCTGTCCGCCGCCGACCTCCCGGTTGCGCTCCAGCCGCTCCGCACCGCCTTCGCCGACGGCGGAGGCGAGGCCCGAGGCCACGGCGGCGAGAGCCGTCCCGGCGGGCGCCGTGACCAGCACGTCGCAGGCCATGGCACGTCCTCGCGGCTCCGAGGGCGGTCCCAGCGGGTCTACGACGGTCAGCCGGATCTGCATCGCCGTCAGCGGTCCCTTCCGCGCGGGCACCCGCGACGACGAGGACGAGACTGCGCGGTCCCCACCGCAGACTTCCCCCACCACTCACGGGCACGTCGGCCAGTACTGGAGGCATCCTCGCACCTGCCACTGACAACACGCCCGCCGCCCACCGTCAAGTGATCTTGATTGGTCGGCTCTGCCCCCAAAAGTGCCTGACCAGTGCCCGCTAGTTGATCACTTGAGATCGGTCACGTTCGCATCGCGTCCGCATTCGGGATCGGTCGCGTCCGCATCCGCGACGGGGCGCGTCCGTATCCGGAACCGCGTAGGTCGAAGTCCGGCAACCAACTGCCCACGGGTGAGCGTCTTTCCATCGAACGCACACGGGTACCCGTACGTACTCGCGGACACGGACACCGACAGGCAGCACACAGCAAGTCGGACCAAGTCACAGCAAAGCGGGCGGGAAGAGTCAGGAAGACGACAGCCCGGTCCCGCGGACGGCCGCACTACAGTGGGTCGGAACGTCCGCAGGACTCCAGGGCGTGACCAGGCAGGCAAGCAGCAGGGAGCGCATGACGTGCGGCCGGTAGGGAGCAAGTACCTCCTTGAGGAGCCGATTGGACGCGGCGCCACAGGCACTGTCTGGCGCGCCCGCCAGCGGGAGACCGCGGGGGCCGAGGCAGCCGTGCCCGGACACCCCGGCGAGACCGTGGCGATCAAGGTCCTCAAGGAGGAGCTCGCCAGCGACGCGGACATCGTGATGCGGTTCCTGCGGGAGCGCTCCGTGCTGCTCCGGCTCACCCACCCGAACATCGTGCGGGTGCGGGACCTCGTCGTCGAGGGCGATCTGCTGGCGCTGGTCATGGACCTGGTCGAGGGCCCCGACCTGCACCGGTACCTCCGCGAGAACGGCCCGTTCACGCCCGTGGGCGCGGCCCTGCTCACCGCCCAGATCGCCGACGCGCTCGCCGTCAGCCACGCCGACGGCGTCGTCCACCGCGACCTGAAGCCCGCCAACGTGCTGCTCAAGCAGGACGGCGGCCAGATGCACCCGATGCTGACCGACTTCGGCATCGCCCGCCTCGCCGACTCCCCGGGCCTGACCCGGACCAGCGAGTTCGTGGGCACGCCCGCGTACGTCGCCCCCGAGTCCGCCGAGGGCCAGCCGCAGACCTCCGCCGTCGACATCTACGGCGCCGGCATCCTGATGTACGAACTGGTCACCGGGCGCCCGCCGTTCAACGGCCAGTCCGCGCTCGAAGTGCTGCACCAGCACCTCAGCGCCGAGCCGCGCCGCCCGTCCACCGTCCCCGACCCGCTGTGGACGGTCATCGAGCGCTGCCTGCGCAAGAACCCGCGCGAGCGGCCCAGCGCCGTCAACCTCGCCCGCGCGCTCCGCATCGTCGCCGAGGGCGTCGGCGTGCACGCGAACTCCATGCAGATCGCCGCCGCCGAGGGCGTGGGCCACATCCTCGCCCCCGACCCGGCGCCCGCGCAGGTGCCGGGCGCCGCCCCGGACCTGTTCGGTTCGGCCGACGCGACGCAGGTACTGCCGCACGGCGCGGGCTCGTACGACCCGAATGCCGCGACCAGCGTGCTCCCGCACACCTCCGGTCCGGCGGGGGCGGCCGACCCCACCTCCGTGCTCCCGCACACCAGTGGCTCCGACCCGACGTCCGTCATGCCGCCGGTGCCGTCGCACGACCCGGGCGGCCAGCAGCCCGAGCAGCCGCACCCCTGGCAGAACCAGCTCCGCGCGGCCCGCGACCGCAACGAGCAGACCCAGGTCCAGTACCTCGACCCCAGCGAGGACCCGCTGCGCCGCCGTCCCCAGCGGCAGGCGGGCCGCCCGCAGCCGCCCCAGCAGCCTCAGCCCCAGCCCCAGCAGCAGCCGCCGCGCAGGCAGCAGCGCGGGCCCCAGGGCGGCGGCCCCGGTCCCGGGTACGGCCACCCGCAGCAGCAACAGCCGTACGCTCCCGCGCCGCCGCAGCCGCAGCGCCAGCAGCCGCAGCGGTACGCGCCGGCGCCGCAGCCCCAGCAGCCCGCGCCCCGGCCCCAGCGTGAGCCCCGGCCGCCGCGCGAGCCGCGTCAGCGCAGCGCCAACCCGATGCGGATCCCGGGCCTCGGGTGCCTCAAAGGCTGCCTCTTCATGATCGTCCTCTTCCTCGTCGGAGGCTGGCTGATCTGGGAGTTCACACCCCTCCAGGGGTGGATCGGCACTGGCCAGAGCTGGTGGGGCCAGCTCACCGACTGGTTCAGCGAGGCGAGCAAGTGGATCGGCGAGCTGGACAACGGCTCGGGTTCCGGCGGCTCAGGGCAGTGACGCGACGGTGGTGAGCGGCTGAGGGCCGGTGGGGGCTGGTCGCGCAGTTCCCTGCGCCCCTTACGGGGCGCAGTCGCCCACGGGACTTGAAACGGGCGGTTCGGATTCCGGCCCTGCGCGATGCGGATGGGCGGGTCTCGGGTCCCGGCCCGGGCAGTACGGAGGCCGGGCCGCAGGCTCCGCCATCGAACCGCGACCGAGTCGGGGCAGGAGACTCTGCTCCACAACCCTGGCTCGTGTCTTTCGGGACCTGGGTTCGGGCTCTGGACAGGCCTGTCGCCTCGCTCTGCCCGCCATCCGCCCCAGACTCACCTGCCGGCCGCCGCGCTTCCCCTCGGCCCGCCCTCCCGCCTTCGGCCTGAGGCCCCGCCTTCGGTCTTCCCCCTTCTCGGCGGCCCGCCGCCCGGCCGCCCGGCCACCTGGCGGCCCGGCCTCGGGGCCACCCGCCCACCTGGCGGCC
>NZ_JBHVDX010000089.1:0-37706 GCF_042802555.1 Streptomyces sp. NPDC057474
GGCACCCGGGCATTCTCGGCTGACAGCGTCAGGACAGACCCCACTCCTGCTTCGCACGCACCTTGGTCGAGCTGCCGGACGGCGTGATCGTGATCTTCGTGCCGGACTTGTCGCTACCTGCGGTGATCACCTTGTTCGCGAGCTTGTTAATAATCTTGCTCCCGCCCAGGGCCCATCGCTGGCCCTGGGACTTGGTGTTGCAACCACTCTGCTTCACCAGCGTGTTCGTCTTGGCGGACGACACGGACAGGCACTTCTTCGAGTGCTTGTTCTTGATGACGAACAGACGGGTCTGGCTCGGCTTGTTGTCGTTGATCCACACAAGGTCCCACCGCTGCGTGGTCGCCTTCTTCGCACAACCGCGCAGCTTCAGCACTGCCCCGCTGGCCTTGGCGTTGTCCATCGACAGGCACATGCCGCTCTTGCCCCACACCTTCTCCAGGCGCACGTTGCCGTAGCCCTTCGGAACGGTGTCCTGCGCCCCGACGGACGCCGCCGACGCGGGTATCGCACCACCGGCCAGCAGCACACCCGCGAGACCCGCGAGCACCATGCCCTTCACCCCGTTCGCCACCAGGACCACATCCCCTTCGCATTCACCTGTTCGGATCGCTAGGAGCCTAGATTTCCCGAAGTAGCAGAGGTATTGGCACTTCGGGCACTGCCCCAAGGGGCAACGCGAGCAGGGTCTGGCGAGACCCCGCTCCCGCAGAGGTGTCCTGCGCCCCGGCGTGGGGTCACTCCCTCGGAGGGCGGACACGCGCACCCCGTACGATCGGATGATGCCCCGCAGCACCCGAATCGCCGGCCTGGCCATCGGTGCCATCGCGCTTGTCGCCCTGGTCACCGTGCGCATGCTCAGCGAACCCTCCTTCAGCTTCGCCGCCGCGCCCATGGCCGACGACCCCGCCTGCACCCGGATCAGCGAGCGCTATCCCGACCGTCTGGCCGGCCTGGACCGAGCGGACACCGGCACCAAGGGCGCCGCGGTGTGGGGTGACGGTGCCGTTGTCGCGCGCTGTGGCTTCCCCAGGCTCGAAGCGACTGGTGAAGCATGTGCCGAGGTCAACGGGGTCGACTGGGTGTGGCGCACGAGCAAGGGTGGCGACAGCCGGGAACTGCTGATCACATACGGTCGCGAACCGGGCGTCGAGGTTCAGCTGACGGTCGGCCGGGCGGCCCCTGACGCCGTCCTGGTCGGGCTCTCCCCTGTCGTGAAAGCCGTCGAGCAAAGCAATAAGTGCCTTGCCCTCTCGGACGTCACAACGCCGTCGAGCCCGGCGCCGAGCGACTGACCACCGTCATGAGTTCACCTGTTGCCGCCGGGCGAACACCGAGCCGTATGAACGCCGACGCGAGTCGGGGGAGTGGAAGACCGGATGACGACGAACCGAACGGCGACGAGGACGATCTCACGAGCGGCCATGTGCGCGGTCGCGGTCGCCCTCGGGCTGTCCGGCTGCTCGACGAGCGAACCTCTGGTCCTCGACACGGGCACGGGGCAGTCGGGCCGGTCCCAGCCGTTCAAGAGTGTTCCGGTGGCCGAGCGCGTCGACGCTCCCGACTTCTCCGGTAGTACGGTCGACGCGGATCCGGCCCGCCTCTCCGACTACCGGGGCGAGGTCGTCGTCGTGAACGCCTGGGCCACCTGGTGCGGTCCCTGCCGGGCCGAGTCGCCCGCTCTGGAGCGCACATACCAGAGGTTCAAGAACCAGGGCGTGCGGGTGCTGGGGGTCAGCACCGACGCCGAGAAGAAGAACGCGCTGGCCTTTCAGCGGGAGTTCGGCCTCTCCTACCCGAGCCTGCACGACCCGGACGGCAGGCAGTTCCTTAAGCTGCCGCGCGGCCTGGTGAACCCACAGCTCCTCCCCTTCACCCTGTTCGTCGACCGGGAGGGCAGGATCGCCGGGGCCGTCCAGGCCCCGTTGACCGAGAAGGAGTTGCGGGCCATTCTCACTCCGCTGGTGAAGGAGACCTCGGGGAAGACATCCAAGACATAGGAGTAGGGGGAGTGGGAGTGGGAGAAGTGCCGGTGGCAGCCGGTCGTCAGGCCTCGGAGGCGTCTCCTTCGTCGGGGGACACCTCGTCGGGGGACACTTCCTCGGGCGAACTCCCCTCGGGCGAACTCCCCTCGGGCGGCGTCTTCTTCTCCCCCTCCTTGGTCTTCTTCTTCCCCTCCTTCTTCTCCTGCTGCTCCTTCTTCTCCTGCTGCTCCTTCTTCTCCTGCTGCTCCTTCTTCAGGAGGTTCTGGAGGCGTTGGGCGCCGGCCTGGGCGGCGTCGCGGGTGGCGGTGTCGTCGATGCCGTAGAGGCCCCCGTGGGTGAGGAGGGCGGCGGTGTCGCCGACGCGTACGGTGGCGAGGTCGAGGGTGAGGGCGCTCTCCTCGCCCTCGACGTCACCGCTGACGATCAGCCGCAGGCCCTGACGGGCATCGCCCAGGCTGTTGGGGAGTTCGACGGGGGTGACCTCGGCGCTGTACTCCCGCCCCTGGGCGCCGGTGATGGTGAACTCCCGGCACTCGTCGACAAGTTGGCCGAGTCGACCGAGGCGGGCGTCGACGTCGGCCTTGTCGTAGGCGCCGACCTGGTAGCGCAGCTGGGCGCCGTACTCGTAGTCGTCGAAGCCCGTGACGGCCGTACCGCCCCTGGGCTCGCCGAGGATGTCCTCGGCGTACACCGCGTCGAGGAGTTCCTGGCACTCGGGGCGGTCGGTGCGGCCCTTGAGGAGGCCGTCCCGCCAGGTCGCCGCGCCCTGGGTGCCGGCCCAGGCGTCGCCGAGGTCGTCCTGGCGGAGCAGAGCGCTTCTGGCCCGGGCGTCGGTGAGGGCGTGGGCCGGCGGGGCGGTGGGGGAGGCGGATGCCGTGGTCTCGTCGACGACGGCGGGCTCGGGGAAGCCGCGCGGGTGACCCGGATCGTCCACGGCGCAGGCCGCCGCCCCCGCGAGCATCCCGAGGGCCACGACCCGGGCGAGAACACGGTACGGACGACGCATGGCGGAGCCTCCCGAGAGCACGACGTTTCCGCTCCTACGCCAACACCGCTCAGGCCCCTCCACCAGCGCACAAGGGCGTACGGGTGAGCGACTCCCCCGTACGGCTCCCCCCCTACGGCCCGGTCAACCGGGCGCGGGGCTTTCAGGCCGGGCGGTCGGAACGGTCGGGCCGTCGTCCGTCGACGGGGTGATGGCAGTCGGCGTGGGGGTCGATGCCGGGGTCGGTGCCGTGCTCCGGATCTCCACCACCGCGCCCTGCGACAGCCGCTCGTACAGCCACCGCGCGTCGGTGGTGCGCAGGCCGATCCAGCCGGTGGTGGCGTCGTAGTTGCCGGGGGCCTCCTCGTTGTGGGTGATGGCGGCGATCCAGACCGCCCTCCGGGCCGGGCTCTGCGTCGGCCCCCCGCCGCCCATGTCGGCCCCGTCTGTCGCTTCGGCCCCCTCTGTCGCTTCGGTCGCGTCGTCGCTCGTGCCGGTCCCATCGCTCGCTTCGGCCCCGTCGGTCACTTCGGTGCCGTCGCTCGTGCCGGTCCCGTCGGTCGCTTCGGACGTACTGCCCGCACCGCCCACCTCACCCCCGTCCCCCTCCGCCGTGGCGCTCGCCTCGATCGGGGACAGTTCCAGGACCCAGGACAGCTTCAGGTCGTACGCGTCACTGGGGGAGCCGATCGTCGGGCCGGTGACGACCTTGGTGCGGCTCTTGACGGTGACGGTCATCAGGCCCGTCGGGGTGGGCATCCTGACCGTGCCGGCGGAGATGGGCAGTTCGCGGCCGGCGACCGTGAGGACACGGCGGGAGAGGTCCACGGTGACGTCGGGAGCCGCCGTCGCAATGGGCCTGGAGGTCGCGGCCGTGGACGGGCGCTGTTCGGTGCCGTGGGAGGCGACGTTCAGCGTGAGGACGGCGGCCAGGCCCGCCGCCGCGCAGCCGCCCGCGACGGCGGCCGTCGTACGACGACGGCGTCGACGGCGGCCGGCGGTGGCGCGGACCTCGGCGCCGGACCCCGGCGGCGAGGCCTCGGCGGTCCCGGCCAGCTCGCGCAGCCGGACGGTGAGTTCATCGGACACGGCCGTCCTCCTTCGCACCCTCGCCGGGGGCCAGTTCGCGCGCCAGCGCCGCCCGGCCGCGGGACAGCCGGGCCTTGACCGTGCCTACGGGGGCACCGGTCTCGGAGGCTACCTGCTCGACACTCAAGTCGCACAGATGGTGCAGAACCACTGCCATCCGCTGTGCCTCCGGAATCCTGCGCAACGCCTGGACCAGCGCCGCGCGCTCGGGATCGGGTCCCGGCGCGTGCTGCGGGGGCGGATCGCGGCGCACCAGCTCCAGCCAGCGGCGCGCCCGCCGCCACCGGCTCACCGCGAGCCGCATCGCCACGGTCCGGATCCACGCCTCGGGCGCTCCCTCCGCGAGGAAGACCCGCCGCCGGTCCCAGGCCCGTACGAACGCCTCCTGCACCACGTCCTGCGCCTCGCCATGGTCCCCGGTGAAGGCGTAGAGCTGGCCGGTCAGCCGGGGGAACGCGGTGGCGTAGAACGCGTCGAACTCTTCCTCGGTCATGCCCCCGCCGTTGTCCCAAGTCCCGTGCATCGCCATGCAACCCGGTCGCCCCCGTCGTGCGTACAGGTCCCGTACGTACGCCGCACATCGAAACACATCGCGGAAACACATCTGGGGGAGACCATGAACACGAGGAGCAGGACCACGGGAACGGGGCGGGCCCGACGCCTCGTCCACGCGCTCGCCGCGACGGCCGCGTGCGCGGTCGCGCTCGCGCTCACGGGCTGTGCGGGGGGCGGGGAGGGCGTACGGGTCGAGGGGCCGAGCGGGATCCCGGAGACCCATGCCCGGGCGGACGCGGAGGCGGGCGCGGAGGCGGGCACCGGGGGCGGGGCCGGCACCGAGGCCGTGAACGTGAAGCCGAGCCCCACCCCGCCGAAGGCCTTCGACGGCGCACGCGTGAACATCACCGACGGGCAGACCGTGGGCGTCGGCATGCCGATATCCGTCACCTTCGACCGCCCGGTTGCGGACGCCGAACGCGCCGCTGTGGAACGGCGGTTGAAGGTCACGACGGACGCCGGTACCGAGGGCTCCTGGAGCTGGGTCAAGGACCAGAACCTCGCCGACGGGCAGCGCGTCGACTTCCGTCCCCGCACCTACTGGAAGCCCGGTACGAAGGTCACCGTCCAGGTCGGCGCGGGCCTCACCCGCCACTTCACCATCGGCCGCTCGCTGATCGCCACGGTCGACGTACGCCGCCACACCATGACCGTGGAGAAGGACGGCTCGACGCAGCACATCCCGGTCACCGCGGGCGCGCCCGGCATGGAGACCTGGAACGGCACGATGGTCGTCTCCGACAAGGAGCGTCGGGTCTTCATGGACTCCAGCACGGTCGGCTACGGCGACTCGTACGCCGACTGGTACTCCTACGCCGTCCACCTGACCGCCTCCGGCACCTACCTCCACGAGAACGCGAAGGCCAACACGTACGCGGGCCGGCAGAACGTCACCCACGGCTGCGTGGGTCTCGCGAACGACGGCACGGCGAAACGGTTCTACGACCAGGTCATCCCGGGGGACGTGGTGAAGGTGACCGGCTCGGAGGAGACCGTGGCCGTCGGGAACGGATACGGCGACTGGAACCTGAGCTGGGAGCGGTGGGTGGCGGGCAGCGCGCTGAGATGAGAAGGCGGCGAAAAGAAGGCGAAAAAAGTCGCCCGGCGGTGTCATCCGTCCCGTACGCCTCGTGAGTTTCCAGGAGTGTCAGACCAACACACCAATGGGGGTTGTCCGTTCATGACCATGAAACGGATGCACAAGTACGTCGCCGTCGCCGCACTGACCACGGTGCTGGCGGGGGTGCCGACGATGTCGTACGCCGTCTCGCGGGGGGAGACGGCGCACGGCACCGACAGGACGGTGGCGGCGTCGGCGGCGGAGGCCGTGGCCGTGGCCGCGGCGGCCAGGAAGGCGCCGACTCCGCGCATCGTCGCGCCCGGTGAGCACGTCGTCGCCGCGCCCGGCTTCGAGCTGTGGCTGACGGCGGAGGGCAAGCACTGGACGGACCCGGACATGCCCGACGACCCGCAGTTCCGCAGCGTCGTCGACGGCAACATCGACCCGACGCAGCCGGGGGTGTCCCTCCAGGGGAGTGGCTTCGAGGGCCGTTACTACCTCTCCGGCCTCTACTACGGCGGCAAGGGCACCGCCTCCCGCGTCGAGGTCGCGACCAGCACGGGCAAGGTCCGCGGCAAGCTGATCGAGCTGGCCGGGAAGCCGGGCTGGGGCGTCTGGTACGCCATCGCCGACCTGCCCTCGGGCGACAACGGGGAGGACTTCCTCCGCAAGGTCACCGTCTACGACACCAAGGGCCGCGTCTACTCCGAGCTGAGGCTGACCTGATACCTGATACGACCTGCCCTGATCCGACCTGACCGGACTTGATCTGACCGGACCTGACCTGCCCGGACTTGATCTGACCTGACCTGCCGGTCAGAGCGATCAGCAGCTCGAAGTGACCGTGCGGGCGGGGGACTTGACCACTCCCCCGCCCGCACGGCACGCTCCCCCACTCCCGACTTCGAGGACCGTCGTCCGTGCCGCACGAGAACCCCGGACCGCACGAGCAGCCCGGACCGCCCGAGGGCGGCGACTTCGCCGCGTACGCCACCGCGGCCTGGCCCCGCCTGGTGCGTACCGCGCACATGCTGACCGGCGACTTCCACGAGGCCGAGGATCTCGTGCAGACCACCCTGACGAAGGTGTACGCCCGCTGGCGTCGCATACCGCGCGACGACGTCGACTTCTACGTACGGCGCTCGCTGGTCAACAACAACATCAGCCGCGTACGGAAGAGACGCGTGGTCCATCTGCTGACGCCGTTCCTGCCGGAACGGGTGCACGAGCGGCACGCCGGGCACGCCGAGTCGATCGCCCAACGGGCCGCCGTCACCCAGGCGTTGGCCGAACTGTCGGCCCGGCAGCGGTCCGTGCTGGTGCTCCGCTTCTGGGAGGACCTCAGCGAGAACGAGATAGCCCAGTTGCTCGGCTGTTCGCTCGGCACCGTCAAGACCCATGTACGACGCGGCCTCCAGGCCCTGCGCGCCCACCCCGCGTTCGCCGCCGCCCCCCACACGGACGGGGCCCGCCGCTCCCGCACCTCCGCTCCCTCGCCCCCGTTCACCCAGGCGCCCCCCTCGCCCGTCCCCGGAGCCCGCCCATGAACCACCCGACCTCCGGGACCGGCCCGACCTCCGGGACCGGCACAGACACAGGAGCTGGAGCGGAATCCGGCGTGGGCACGGAAACGGGCGTGGGCTCGGGAGCAGGCGCAGGCAGGGACGCGTACGCGGGCTCGGGCTCGGGCTCGGGTGGCGCGTACGCCGCCGACACCGGGCAGTTGTTGCGGGAGGCGTTCGCCGAGGCCGCGTACGACTTCTCGCCGCCGCCGGTACCGCTGGAGGCGATCGAGCGCGACGGTCGCAGGCGCCGACGGCGCCGCCGGGCCGCCGCGTTGAGCACGGGCTGCGGGTTGCTGCTGCTCCCGCTCGTCGTGGTGCTGGCCCTCCGCCCCGACGGCCCCTCCTCCACGCTCCAGCCCATGGCCCCGCCGAACGCGAGCCCGAGCGCCGACGCGTCGCGCACGCCGGCGCCGACCCGGACCTCCGGGACGGCCGGCAGGACTTTCACGCCGCTCGCCGGGCAGGTGCGGGTCGTCGCGCCGGGTGAGCGGGTGAAGTCCGCGTTCGGCACGGAGTTCTGGCTGACGGCGGACGGCAAGCACTGGAAGGACGCGGAGCCCGAGCCCGGGGTGCCCGCGATGGAGGAGTTCCGCAGCGTCGTCGACGGCAACCTCGACACGTCCGAGCCCGGCGTCTCCCTGCAGGGGGCGGGCTCGGCCTCGGCCGGCTACCTCGTCTCCGGCCTCTTCTACGGCGTCCGGTCCGCGGCCGCCGGCGTCAGGATCACCGCCTATGACGGCACCGTCATCGACGGCACGGTCCTGCGTCTGAAGGGCAACACCAGCTGGGGCGTCTGGTACGGCCGCGTGCAGGTCCCGGAGGAACTCGCCCGCTCCCTCGATTTCAAAGACCCCGTGCACGAGGTGACGGTCTACGGCGCCGACGGCGAGGTGCTCGCGGAGTCGTACTTCGGCCCCTGATGCCCTGAGGTCTCACCTCTTCTCGTACGGGTTCTCCGGCTCGGCCACCCGCTTCACCGACTCGGCGTCCAACACGGGCGGCCAGGCCTTCTCGGAGCCCAGCTCCCCCTTGGGGTGCCAGGTGCCGGTGACGGTGACCCAGGCGTCGGCGGTCGGGGCGTCGGCGGTCGGGGCGTCGGCGTCCCGGATCTCGACCTTGTAGGGGCTGGCGTCGGCGGCACAGCAGGAGACGAGCAGGCGGGTGAGGTACCAGGAGCCGTCGTCCCCGTGCGTGACGAAGCCGGTCATCCGGACCGTACGGCCCTTCAGCGACCGCCTGCTGTCGTAGGTCGCCCGGGACGAGAACTCACCGAGGGTCAGTTCGACCGGGTCCCCCTCCGGCAGCGCGGGGAACGTCCCGACGCCCCGCGCCGCGTACTCGGCGGCCTCCCGGTCCGCGCTGTACGAGCCGAGCGCCGGGGGCGGGAAGAGGAGGAGCACGAGCGCGGGCACGGCGAGCAGCCAGGCAACCCGGGGGCCGCCAGGGTCGTGGTCATGCCCGTCCCCGTCCCCGTCCCCGTGCCCGTCCCCGTTCCCCTCGTCGTGCTCGTGGTCGTCGGCGCGCAGGGCCCTCACCCCCGCGGCCGTGCCCAGCACCACCAGCAGCACCCCGGACACGATCAGGAAGGGACGCAGCCCTGGCTGCACGTACCGCAGGTACAGCTCGCTGAAGAGGGAGACGCGCAGGATCGCCGCGCCGGAGAGAAGAAGGAGAACGGCGGGGCCGTACGCCCGCGACGGCTTGGCGCGCTTCACAGGAGCCACCACCCCACCAGCGCGCTGCTCGCCACGGCGACCACCCAGGTCGCGGCGGAGAAGCGGACCGCGAACGCGCGGCCGAAGGTCCCCGCCTGGAGTGCGATGAGTTTCAGGTCGACCATCGGGCCGACCACCATGAACGCCAGCCGCGCGGTCGGCGAGAAGCCGCTGAGCGACGCGGCGACGAACGCGTCCGCCTCGCTGCACACGCACAACACGACGGCGAGGGCCGCGAGGAGGAGGACGGACAGCCAGACGGAGCCGGTGAAGACGTCCAGGAGGGACCTCGGTACGACGATGTTGAACGTGGCCGCCGCCGCCGCGCCGACGACGAGGAAGCCGCCCGCGTGCAGGAAGTCGTGCTGGAGCCCGGCGGCGAAGGTACCCCAGCGGGAGCCGTTCCCGGGGGCGGACGCCGTGCTCCGCTTCGGCGGCCGCAGCCACTCGTCCCGCCCGAACCGGACCCACAGCCAGCCCATGACCACGGCCGTGGCGAGGGAGGCGACCAGCCGGCCGAGGACCATCAGCGGCTGGCCGGGGAAGGCGACGGAGGTGGCGACCAGGACGACCGGGTTGATCGCGGGGGCGGAGAGGAGGAAGGCGAGGGCGGCGGCGGGTGCGACGCCGCGTCGCATCAGGCTCCCGGCCACCGGTACGGACGCGCACTCGCAGCCCGGCAGGACGACACCGGCCACGCCCGCGACGGGGACGGCGAGCGCGGGGTTGCGCGGCAGCAGCCGGCTGAAGACCCGCTCCGGTACGAAGGCGCCGATCGCCGCCGACACGAGGGTGCCGAGGAGGAGGAACGGGACGCCCTGGACGACGACCGCCGTGAAGACGGTCCACCAGGCGGCCATCGCGGGGGTGGCGAGGTCGAGCGCGACCACCGGGCCGAGGACGGAGGCGACGGTCGCGATGGCGATGAGCGCGAGACCGCCGGGCACGGCGTAGAGCAGGACACGCACGACGAGCCGCACGCCGTGGAGGACCCTCCCCCCAAGGCCTCCGGCGCTCCTGTGCTCTTCCGCGGTCTCCACATGAGGAAGCTATGGAGCGGGGCTGTGCGTCGGCTCTGAATCGTCAGAGAGGGGGCTGTGCGGGGGCCGGGCCGAGGGTGGTCGTGCCGGGGGCGGTGCGGTGTCCGAGGCCGGTGCGGTAGGCGTCGAGGGCGGCTTCGACACGGCCGGTGCGGCGGTACAGGTCGCCCAGCAGACGGCACAGGTCGGCCAGGTCGCCGGCGGCGCCCGCGCGTTCCAGCAGGCTCAGCGCCCGTACGTAGTGCTCCTCTGCGGCGTCCGTGTCCCGGGCGTCCTCGGCGATGATGCCGAGGAGGCGGTGGGCGGCGGCGGAGTGCAGGGCGCCGCGTTCGGAGCTGAGGTCGCTGAGGACCTCGCGGAGCAGTTCGGCGGCCTCCTCGGACTTGCCGCGCCGGTGCAGGACGTCGGCGAGTTCGACGGCGACCTGGCTGGTGTAGAGGGCGGCGCGCTTGGCGGAGAGCATGCGGCGGGCCTCCCGCAGCTCTTCCTCGGCGCGGGCGTAGTCGCCGTTCTGGGCGTGGAGGTAGCCGCGCATCCAGTGGCAGTTGGCCAGTTCGGTGCGGATCTGGAGCTGCCGGTAGAGCTCGGAGGCCTTGGCGAGCGACGCGTCGGCCTCGGCGATCCGCCCCTCGGCGATCATCGTCCGGGCGACCGAGCGGTGCATACGGGCGACAAGGGCCGGGTCGCCGGACCGCGGGGCGAGGGCGAGGGCCAGCTCGGCGGCCTGCGCGGCGCGGGCGTGGGCGCCCATGTCCATGTAGGGGGCGATGACCCCCGTGTAGAGGAGGAGCAACGCGTCGGGGTCGTGCATCCCGTTGCGGTTCAGCTCGTCCAGCGTGGACTCGTACAGGTAGCAGGAGTAGCGGAGTTCACCGGCGAGGTAGTGGGCGGTCGCGCGGCCGCGCAGGGCGGGGACGCGGGCCGGCAGCGGGGCGTCGCCGAGCCGCTGCTCGGCCTGCTCGAACCGCAGCTGGGCGGTCTCCAGGTCCCCGGTCTCCAGGGCGCATTCACCGAGGCCGAGCAGCGCGTCGGCCTGCTCGGCGGCCAGCCCGTACTCCTCCGCCTCCGCGAGGACGACCGTGAACCCCTCGGCGGCGGCCTCCGTGGCGCCGCTGGCGAGGGTGCGCTGGGCGCCGGTCAGGCGCAGCCGCAGCTCGGTGGCGAAGCCTGCGGGGCGGCCGGTGGCCAGTTCCTCGTATCCCACGCCGAGCCGTTCGGCGATGTGCCGCAGGGCCGGTTCGGAGGCCCGGACCCGGCCGGCCTCCAGGGTCGAGATGTACGCCGGGGTGTACGCCGGTTCCGCCAACTGACGCTGTGTGAGGCCCCGTTCCGTCCGCAGTTGCTGCACTCTGCGCCCGATGACCTCGGGATCGTCACGCTCGGCCGTACCTGCCATGACGTAAGCATGCCAGTAACCCCGCTTACACCGGCCGCTTTACCCCAACTCCCCAACATCCTCTTGCCGTTGGCAGGTCAAAGCCTTACGTTAAGCGACACGTTAAGCACGCTTAAGTCACCCGATCAACCACGTAGTCGCCGCCGCAGCCGCCGTCGCTGCCGCTGGGAGGTCCCCGTGATCCGAGACCTGGTCACCCGCCACGCCCGCTCCGTCGCCGCCGCACTCCTCGCCGTCACCGCCCTGACGACCGCGGCCAACGTCTTCCCGCGCTGACGCCGGGCCCCTTCTCTCCGCTCAGAACTCGGCAGTGTCCAACTCGAAGCCGAGAGGCGCGGGCAGGGGCACGGCCAGCCCCATCTTGTGCTGAGCACCCTTGGCGTACTCGTCGCCGGACGGCTCCGAGTACACGGTCACCTGCCCCTCCTCCCGGTCGATGAGGAGGTAGACGGGGATACCCGCCCGGGCGTAGCCACGGATCTTCTTCGCACGGTCGTGGGTGGCCGTGCTGTCCGAGGTGACCTCGACGACGAGGAGAACGGAGGACGGGTCGTGCCACTCCTCCTGGTCGCCGAAGCTGCCCTTGGGGGCGATGACCAGGTCAGGGACGACGTGACCTGTCGCGGAGGAGCCGGGGACGGTCAGGCCGATGCCGGTGTAGTTGCGCAGGGCCCGGTCGCCGCGCCGCTCGGTGACCTGGTCAGCGACCTCCGACACAATCTCCTCGTGCTCCCCGTTGGCCGGAGGTGTCACGCAGATCTCCCCTTCGATCAGCTCCACGCGCCAGCCCTCGGGGGCTGCCGCACTGAACAACTCGAAGGCCTGCTCCACGCTTACGCCGCCCATACGCAAGGGCTCCTCGTACTCGCCGTCAGGGTCGTCATAGGGACCGTAAATGTACTCGCCCTGGTACCCCGGCATGATGATCGGCTCCGCCGTCGGCATGACGGACCTCCGTTCGCTCAGCACGACCCTCTCAGCGTAGGCCGGAGGCCCGCACGAGGAATCCGGAGCCATTCACTCGAACGAGTGTGCTGTTACGTTTCTGTGCGGGTCACTGAGCCAGCACTTCGGCGACCGCGCGTACGAAGGCCGCCGGATTGTCCGGCATGACGTTGTGGCCGCAGTCCGGGACGAGGACGACGGAGACCCCGGATGCCGTCAGTTTGTCGGCGGCGGGGAGGGGGCCTGCCGATGCCCTCGATCGGTCCGGTCACTCATCGAGTGTCTCGTCGGCTGTCTCGCCCACCGTCTCGTCGTCTCCCTCGTCGTCGAAGTACGGGGCGGCGCCCTCGCCGGTCAGAGCGAGCCGACCAACGCCGCGACCGCCTCCTGGGTGACCGTGAAGACGCCGGCTTTCGGGTTCTTGGAGTCGCGAAGGGCTATGCGGGGGGCCAGAGGGGCGACTTCGACCCATTCGCCGCCGGTGCCGCCGCTGTACGAGGACCTACGCCACCGAGCCGCCGTCAGCTTTTGGCTGGTGCCCATAACGCTCCTCCATCACGCGGGGTGATCAATGCCGCCGAATCCTTTATGGAGTCTGGACGTGATCTCGGCGAACGCGCCTGAGGTCACGCGCACGCGGCTCGTCCGGCTCGCGGACCACGGCGCCGCGTGACGTCCCACTTGGCCGGAATCTGCAGCTCGTTCGCGCCGCGGTTCCGGCGGGCCGAAAGGGCCGGCGGGCCGAACACCCGCGTACGGAGCCCGTTCATGCGCTGCAGGCCCGTCCGCAACGGAGATGAACCTCGAACGTCCGGAATGCGGCCCTGATGAAGGCTGTCCGACACGTCGGCGAACAAACGTTTCTCCCCCTTCCGGAATTGATGTTCCGCTTGTCAGCCTGTCCCCGCCGAGCCGGGCCACCGGACGGCGTTCGTCACCCCGAACGCCGGAACAAACGACACAAGTGACAGGTGGAGAACCGCTGATGTTCCATAGAGCCCCCCGCGACAGATCGTCCCGTACCGCCGGCCTCGGCCGTCTCGGCCGCCTCGGCCGGGCCGCGGTCGTCGCGGGCAGCGCCCTCGCGCTGACCGTCGGCCTGGCGGGCAGCGCGTCCGCCGCGGCCCCGGCCCCGCTGCCCTGGCAGGCCTCCGCCTACCAGGACAAGTACCAGCCGTTCTTCGACTACGACCACGACGGCTGCTACCCCTCCTCCGCCGTCGACCCGAGCGGCTGGCTCAACGGCGGCCTGCAGACGGTCGGCGACCCCGGCGGCGACTGCCGGTACCTGGGCCGGGCCAACACCTACGTCCGTACCGCGTGCGACCCCACCTGGTGTGCATACGTCTACGCCCTCTACTTCGAGAAGGACCAGGGCCCCATCGCCGACCACCGTCACGACTGGGAAGCCGTCGTGGTGTGGCAGCGGCGCGGGCAGGAGGCGCCCTCGTACGTGTCCGCCTCCGCCCACGGCAACTTCACCACCAAACCGTTCAACCAGATCGAGCGCTCCGGCAACCGCGCCAAGATCGTCTACCACCTGGACGGCGCCACCACCCACGCCTTCCGCTTCGCCAAGTCGGGCGAGACCGCCGAAGCCTGGGGCGACGGCGGCTGGGACCGGCCGGCCCTCGTCGCCCTGGACAAGCTCAAGAGCAGCAACTGGAACGCCTACAACGCGCTGAAGAACAGCGACTGGGACAGCGCCAACTTCCCGATCCAGGACAAGGGCGACCGTTTCTGGACCACGATGAGCAGGGCCAAGCCGTCCGGCATCTCCTTCAGCCCCACGTACGACCAGCTCTGACGCCCGGGCCCCGACGGGGGCACGGGACCGTGCCGACGCGCACCTCCGCCGCTGCCGCGTGAAACGGCGACGGGCGGTACCGGCCTTCTCGAAGACGGCCCGGTACCGCCCGTCGCCTTCGCCGTACGCACTGCGCGACCTTGGACCAGGAGTCCTGTGAGCGCCCGTCACGTAAATCCATTGAGTTCCCCACCGCCCCCTGTGACCCTCTTGTCAGTGGCATGACTTAGTCTTCGCACACGCGTCACACGCGCCGCACAGGTCGAACACACCGGCCCCGCGCGAAGACGCGCCCATTTCTTTCGTTCCGGGGGGTTCGAAACACGTGCGTATCCGCACTCTTCCGGCTGCCACCGCACTGGCAGTCCTCTTCAGCTCGGCCGCGCTCAGCGTCGCACCGGCGGCGTTCGCCGACACCCGCACGCCCATCGCGGTGTCAGAGGCGGCTGACACAGTCGTGGACGGTGTTCACCAGCGCGTCTTCTTCAGCGACAGCTCCCGAAATCAGATCGTCGTCACCGACTACACGGGCAAGGTCGTGACCGTCTTCACCGGTCTGTCCCAGGTCAAGGATCTCGACCTGAGCCCGGACTCCGGCACGCTGTACGCCGCCGTCCCGGGCGCCGACAGGATCGTCGCCTTCGACACTGCGCAGCTCACCCAGGACGCCGAGTACCCGACGGGCGAGAACACCGTGCCGGCCGAGCTCGCGTATGCCGAGGGCAGGGTGTGGTTCGGCTACGGCGAGCAGTGGGACTCCGGGCTCGGCGCCATCGACCTGACAGCCGAGGCGCCGACGGTGACGCTCAACCTGGCGGCCGGCCACGACTGGGCCGGCCAGCCCATGCTCTTCGCCGACCCCGACAACCCGGGCACGCTGGTGGCCATCGACGGGCACATCAGCTCCGCCCCGATCGTCGTCTACGACATTTCCTCCGGTACCCCGGCGATCCGCGTGTCCTCCGAAAAGGACGGCCAGAACGAGGACGCCGCCCTCACCCCGGACGGCCAGTCGGTCGTCGTAGCGGGGCCCGGCAACCGGGCGCTCACCGAGTACCGGCTCTCCGACCTGGCCGAGGTGCGCACCTACCCCCTCCCCGACGACCCTCAGGCTGTCAGTGTCGCTCCGGACGGCACGGTCGCGGCGACCGTCATCGATACCGGCGACATCGGTGACACCTACGTCTTCACCGGCGGCGCGGACAAGCCCGCCAGCGTCCGCAACCTTTCTCACTCGTGGATGCCGTTCTTCGGGCACTCGCTCAGCTGGTCGGGCGACGGCGAGAAGCTGTTCGTGCTGACCGAGTCCGGGGACTCCACCAGGTTCCATGCGCTCGACGAGCCCCGCAAGTACGTCGGCACCCTGACCGTCAAGGCCCCGGCGACCGCCACCCGCGCCAAGCCGCTCACCGTCTCCGGCAAGCTCACCTCGAACCTGGGCCTGCCCGCCGGCACCCCGGTCACCGTCACCCGCACCGACCTGGACTCCCCCAAGGGCAAGTCCCTCGGCACCAAGGCGCTGGGCGCGGGCGGCAAGTTCTCCTTCACGGACACCCCGCCGGCCGGCGGCAAGGTCACGTACAAGGTGTCGTACGCGGGCGACGCGGACCACACCGCCACGTCCGCCTCCGACTCCGTCGAGGTCTCGCGGGCGACGGCCACGCTGTCGCTGGACAAGAACCGCAAGACGTACGCGTACGGCGCGGACGTGAAGTTCACCGCGCACCTCGGCACGACCTACAAGAACCGCAAGGTCGAGATCTGGGCCGACCCGTACGGCTCCGACAGGCCGAACAAGCTGGTGAAGTCGGGGACGGTGAACTCGAAGGGGAACCTGTCGGTCACCGTGGACCTCAAGCGCGACACCAAGCTGTCGGTGAAGTTCGCGGGCGACGCGCGCTACAAGGCGAAGACGGTCACCAACACCGTCTACACCAAGGTCAGGATCTCCTCGTCGATCGCCGGTCACTACAAGACCCAGTCGGCCTGGGGCCAGAAGTACCACTACCTCCGCAAGTCCAAGGACCCGGTCCTCAAGACCACGATGACGTACCACGAGGGCCGTAAGCAGCGCCTCCAGCTCCAGGCCTACTACCAGGGCGCCTGGCGTGACGCCGGCTCCGAGTACTTCCCCCTCGGCACGGCCGGCAGGTCCGACGTCACCCTCACCGGCACCCCGACCACGAACATCCGCTTCCGCTTCCGCTCCGAGTACCGCGACTCGAGCTCCGGCGACAACGTCAACACCACGACGTACGGCGCCTGGAAGTACTTCATCTTCACGAATTAGTCCGATTAGTCCGAGGGTAGCGCCCTCCATGCCGGTGGCCCGCGACGTTGATCACTGATCGTCGCGGGCCGTACCGCTACCGGGCCGGGTACGTCCCTCAGCGGAGCATGGTCGAAGCATCGAGGGGCGGCCCGCGCGCTGCGACATCGCCAACGACGCCCATACGACCTTGCCGACCCCGTCACGCGACGCCACGCCCCAGTCGTCGGCCAACGCCTCGACCAGGGCGAGCCCTCGACCGCACACCTCGTCGTCCCCGGCGCACCTCAACTCCGGTTTCCCGTCCCCCGAGTCGGCCACCTCAAGCCGCAGCCCGGCCCCGCTCAGCTCGAACCCCACCCCGATGTCCCGGCCGTCCGTCGTATTCGCCCGGACCGCGTTGGTCGCCAGCTCGGATGTCAGCAGTTCGGCGATGGGGGCGAGTCCAGTGAGGCCGTACGCGTCGAGAGCGGCGCGGAGGGTGGCTCGGGCGACGCCGGGTGAGCGGGGATCGAGGGGAAGACGCAAGGTGTGGTTCCAGGACGGGGATACGGTGGACATGGAAGTCTCCGGTCACTGAGGGGAGTTGGGTGGTGGCGTTGCGGTGTCGTGTCGGTTTCGACGCAGGTGACGGTGTCGGTGTCGTGCAGTGCCCAGTGGCCGTCGCCGCTCCGTCGAGCGGGGCACTTCTGGGCGGGGCGCCTGAAGAAGACGATAAGCCTCCCGCAAAGCTGCTTTGCGGGATTCTGAAGAATCTCAGCCGGCTCTCCCCCGTGTGGGTGACAATCCCCGTATCCCGCGCGCCGGAAGGGGCGGCATGACACCCAGACCCGCCCCAACGGCCCGACGCCTCCGGCTCGCCACTGAGCTGCGCAAACTGCGCGAACGAGCGGGCTTGACGTCGACCGAGGCCGCGAAACTGCTCGGCACCAGTTCAGGTCAACTCAGCAATGTAGAGTCGGCGAGGTTCGGAGTGAGTCCCGATCGAATCCGCGCGATGGCGGGCGTCTACTCCTGCACGGACCAGTCCTACGTCGACGCACTGGTCGAGATGGCCGCCGAAAAGCCGCGCGGCTGCTGGTGGGATGCGTACCGCGACGTGCTCCCCTCTGGGTTCCTCACCCTCGCCGAGCTGGAACACCACGCGACCGCCCTGCGCACCGCCTTCACCGTGCACGTCCCTGGCATGCTCCAAACACCGGACCACGCCAGGGAGATCTTCCGCCACGTGATCCCGTCCCCCACCCCGCCCGAGGTGGAGCACCGCGTCTCGCATCGCGTCAAACGGCAGGACGTCATCTACCGGGCGAGCCCCCACCCATACAGCACCGTCATCCACGAAGCCGCGCTGCGCATGCGCGTCGGCGGCCGATCGGTGGCAAGGGCTCAGCTCCAGCACCTGCTCGACATCGGCGAACGGAACCACATCACCATCCGGGTGCTCCCGTACGACGTCGGCGCGTTCCCCGGATCGGGCCAGTCCATCAACTACCTGTACGGCCCGGTGCCGCAGCTCGACACCGTGCAACTCGACCAGTTCCACGGTCCCCTATTGCTGGACGCCGAGGCTCACTTGGAGAAGTACCGACTTCTCCTCAACCTGGTTGAATCCATCGCCCTCGATCCCCCGAAGTCCCGCGACCTGATCCACTCCATCGCCCAAGACCTGTGAAGGAGCCCGCATGTCCACCCTCCACTGGCAGAAGTCGTCCTACTGCCAAGAAGGCGAAGCCTGCGTTCACATATCCGCCGGCCCCGAGACGATCCACCTCACCGAAAGCGCCGACCCCACCCAAGCCGTACTCAGCGCCACCTCCTCCGCCTTCGGCGCCCTACTCCACACTCTCAAGGAGAATCCGCACCACAGCTGACGTCATGTCCGAGTCAGCGCAGGGTCTCGATGGCTTTCAGGATCAGAGTGCGTGCTTCCGCCCCGTACACAGCCATGCTGCGCAGTTGCTCGAATGCCTTCAGATAGAGGGCGATCTCGTCAGGCTGGGTGATCCTGATCTGGGCTGACAACAACTCAACGGACACGAGCGTGTCGTCGTAGACGTGGAACAACTCCTGTGGCCACACCACGCGCTGACGCGTCGCGCTGGGGATGATGCCCAACGACACCTGTGGGAGGGCGCCGGCGGTGAGCAGGTAGCCGAGTTGTGCGGCCATCGCGTCCTCATCGCCCAACTGGTAGGAGAGGACGCTCTCTTCGACCAGCATGACAAACCGGTGGCCCGGCTGGTGGATGACCTGCGAACGTTCGAGGCGGGCTGCAGCAGCCTCCTCGCCATCGTCGGGGATATCGAGCAGCCGAGCGTTGGCGGACAACAACGCACGCGCATAGCCCTCGGTCTGAAGCAGACCGGGCACCAGCGTGGGGGAGTAGATCCGGAACAGCTCTGTGGACTGATAGAGCTCCACATAGCTGTCTTGGAGTCGCTTCAGGCCTGCACGAACCTTGCGCCGCCATTCGACGTACAGGGATTCCGCGTTGCGCGCCTGAGTGATGATGTCCGCGGCTTGGTCCTCGGCGTCGCAGGCCCGGCACCAGCGGCGGATGTCGTCCGGCGTGGGAGGTGTACGCGCGTTCTCGATTCGGGATGTCTTCGGATGTGTCCAGCCGCAGCGCACGGCCAGCTCAGTCCCGGTGATGCCGGCGTCGGCACGCAGCTCTCGCAGACGCTGTGCGACCCGTTCGCGCGCGGCCTGGGCCGAGGAGGACGGGGAGATGGGCATGAGCTGACCGTGTACCTTCCGTACTAGCTGATCTTGTAGTCCTCGTGCGGCGTCGCGCGTGCCCACACCGCTTCGAAGGCGTCTGCGCACAGACTCGCTGCGGCTGGATCCTCGCTGATCTCCCCGCCGCCGGAGGCGCCGTCGCCGGTGAAATGGTTCCACCGGATGAGCCGGTCGTCGATCAGCCAGAAGTCGTTGCCAGGCAACGCGATGTCGGAGGCGCGCCGACGCGGCAGCCACCGCACACGCTCACCCGCCTCAACGTTAACGACGGTGCCCGCGTGTTCGAACCGAATGTAGTCACTGACCGGCTCGGACACGATGCGGGCCCGGCGCACAACCACGCCGCGCGCCACCGTGCTCCGGACAAGTGTCGCCCACGGCGCCCAGTACGGCGATCCAGGGTCGTTGTCCCGTTCTCCAGTGCTCTTCCAGCGGGCGAAGTCGTCGGCTTCATTGGCGACTCCGTAGGCGTCGCGCATCTCCAGGTGGACGGCCGAGTGCTGAGCGCTGTTCAGCAGTTCATCGAAGCTGGGTACGTTCTGCGGCATCGCAGGCCTTCCTCAGGATCGGCGCCATTCGGGCCGGGATACGGACAATCGCCTCGTGATCGGGGATGCCTGCCGCGTGCCCTGGTGCTTCGAACGCAGCGCACTCGGCTTCGAGTTCGGGTGTCGGCTGCCATCCCTGAATGACCAGATCGTTGTTGCTCTCGTCGACCCAGACCGTGGGGCTCTCGCCCGTTCCGGTATTCGGGTCGATGCCGATGAACCGTAGCGTCATTGCTGCCTCCGGCACGCTTGGTGTGCACTGATGTACACAATTCTGGGATGTGGAAGGCATCCGATCAAGGGGGCAAAGTTGGCCATGACCTGGCTCAGTCAATTGCTTTGAACATTCGTGAACATCACTGGAAGGGGCACCTGCCATGCTTCTAGCGTCAGCAGGCACGACAAGAGCCCGGGCGAGGTAACAGCCCCGGAGCGAAGCCAACGCTGCTGAGGAGCGACGCCATGTGCGATCCCGTGGAAGAACGTGGCTCCTCAACTACAGGGCGCCCTACGGTCATTGCATCGAGAGCGGACCATGCAGGGAGGACCCGCGTGGTGACACAGAAACCTCAGGATTACAGCCTGACCGAGCTACCGGCCGAGCCCTCCGCCAAGCCGGGTTGCCCCGCTTGTCTGTCCATCGTGGTCTCCAGGGAGAACGCACGGTCCAAGGGTGACTTCAGCACCGTGTCCGACCGTAACGTGAGGCTGCGCCGGCACCACGAGGACGCCCACTGATGGACATGCGGACGTGGCGCGACAGCCGCAGCCGGGCGGACGACGCCACCCGGGCCCTTCGTGAAGCACTGGCCGCTCTCGGCCTGCCGGAGCGCGTGCAGCGGAATCTGCGGCCGATGGTGACCCATTCCGGAACGCCGTTCGTGCACATGGGGATGGTGAAGGCCGAGCATGTCGAGCGGATGACCCCGCCCCATGTCTCGCGTACGGCCGATACGGAATGGCAGGACGTGTGGTCACGGCGTCGCTGGGGTCTGGAGAAGAAGCAGGACGAGCTGGCCGAGTTGGAGCGGGCCTCCAGAGAGTTCCGCTATTTCCTGCCGTCGATGGTGACTGGTCTGCTCGCGACGCCTGATTACGTGCGAGCCAGTCTTGCGCACATCCCCGGCGATCACAGCAAGGCGATCGCGAAGAAACTGGAACGCCAAGCGAGGCTGCCTGACACCGCAAAACTCTTCACGTTCATCCTCACGGAACAGGCCGTCAGGTGGCCCATCCTTCCCCCACCAGCCATGGCCATGCAGGTTGACCGACTGATGTCCATCAGCCTGCTGCCCAACGTCCGGCTGGGGGTGATCCCCTTGGCGGGCCATATGCCACGAGCCCCGCTGAACACCTTCACCGTCTACGACACCCGGTTGGCGACAGCGGAGACGCGCAGCGGGGCCATGCTGTTTCGGGACCCCCGCGACGTGTCCGCCTACCTCGACGAATTCGCCGTTTACGAATCGTATGCCCTGTTTGGACAGGAGGGGCGGAGACAACTTTCGGAATGGGCCGGGGTGTTCGGCTCGTGATTCCGGACAATCCACCCTCGCCCCCCTTCCCGTAAATCCCCCCATGAACTCCCGCCCGGCATGGGCGGCAGCGCGGTCAGCCATGGCCGCGAGTAGTTGCGCAGAAAGGTGCAGTGATGCTGGACGGAAGTGACCTGTACGGGCTCGGCATCGACGGGGCGTCGTTCGTGAAGGCCTGCGGCGGCAACACCCACCCCGACGGGGAATCCTGCGTGACCCTCGCCCGGATCGGCGAGGACGCCTGGGCGCTCGGGGACAGCAAGCGGCCGGGCGCGGAGCCGCTCCGGTTCACCACGGACAGGTGACCCGTCATGCTGCTGACATCGCGTTCTCAGCGCCCCCTGTGAAGGTCCTGTCAGTGGCTTGATCTAGTCTTCGCTTACGCGCCACACGCGCCCCACACGGTCCCCCCATCCGGTCCACGGATCAGCCACGTCCTCGATCCCGCGCCGGTGGCCGTATGCGACGGCGCCCGTATCGCTGTCCCTTCGTTTTCCTTCCGGGGGTTCGAAACACCGTGCGCAGACACGTACGCACTCTTCCGGCCGTCACCGCGCTGGCCGTCCTCTTCAGCTCGGCCGCGCTCACGGTCGGGACAGCCACGCCCGCCGCGGCCTACACCACCACGACCCTGCCGGTGCTGTCGTCCGGCGACATCGTCGTGGACGGCGTCCACCAGCGGGTCTTCGTCTCCGACCCGACCAGTGGCAAGGTCGTCGCGACCGACTACGCGGGCACGGTCGTCGGCACCGTGCCCTCCCTGCCCGGCGCCAAGGGCCTGGAGCTGTCGGCCGACTCGGGCACGCTGTACGCGGCGGTGCCGGGCGCCGACGCGATCGTGGCGGTCGACACGACGACCGTGACCGAGACGAAGCGGTACCCGACGGGCGAGGGCACCGACCCGCAGTACCCGGCGTGGGCGGGCGGCAAGCTGTGGTTCGGCTACGGCGCCGCGACCCAGGGCAACATCGGCTCGCTGGACGTGTCCGGCGCCAACCCTGTCGTCGTGCTGAACCAGGAGCCGAACCGCACCTGGTACGCGGCCCCCGTCCTGGCGACCACATCGGGCGCACCGGACACACTGGTGGCGGGCATCAAGGACCTCAGCCCGTTCTCCCTGGCGGTCTACGACGTGTCCTCAGGCACCGCCGCCAAGACGGCGAGCGGCCCCGACACCGACGACCACGCCGGCAGCAACCTGCAGGACCTCGCGCTCACCCCCGACGGCTCCCAGGTCGTCACGGCCAGCGGACACCCGTACAACCACCAGGTTTTCGGGACGTCGGACCTGACCCGGGACGGCGTCTACCCGAGCACCCACTACCCGACGGCCGTCGAGATCGCACCCGACGGGACGGTCGCGGCAGGCGTCGACAACTGGGACGAGCCGGTCGTCTACCTCTACGAACCGGGCACGACCACGCCCATCCGCACGCACGTCTTCCGCGACAACAGCGGCTTCGGCAACGGCCGGGTCGTGCCCGGTGGCCTGGCCTGGACGCCCGATGAGTCCCGGCTGTTCGTGATCACCACCGACAGCGACGGCGGTTTCTCGTTGCGCGTGGTCACCGACCCCACCAGGGTGGAGACGGCCGTCACCGTGGACGCGCCCGCCACGGCCACCCGCGCCAAGGAGCTGACGGTCACCGGCCAGGTGACCTCGAACCTGGCGTTCCCGGACGGGGCCACCGTCACGGTGACCCGCACCGACATGGAGTCCCCGGCCGGCCGGACACTCGCCCCCGTGACGGTGACGGCCGACGGCTCGTACTCCTTCAAGGACACCCCGCCCTCCGGCGGTGCCGTCAAGTACACGGTCTCCTACACGGGCGACGCCGACCACGCGGCGAGCTCCGGCTCCGACACCGTCGCGGTCTCGCGCGCCACGCCCACGCTGACGCTCAACAAGAACGGCAACGTGTACGCGTACAGCGCGGACGTGTCGTTCACGGCGCACCTCGGCACGACCTACAAGAACCGCAAGGTCGAGATCTGGGCCGACCCCTACGGCTCCGACAAGCCGAACAAACTGGTGAAGTCCGGCTCGGTCAACTCCGAGGGCAACCTGTCCGTCACCCTCGACCTGACCCGTGACACCAAGCTCACCGCCAAGTTCGCGGGCGACTCGCGCTACGCGCCGAAGACGGCGGAGAGCCGCGTCTACACCAAGGTGAGGGTGTCGACGACGCCGAGCCGCCACTACAAGACCAAGTACGCCTGGAACCACACGTACTCCTACTTCCGTAAGTCCGTGGACCCGCTGTTCACGACCTCGATGACCTACTACCCGGGCCGCGAGTACCGGGTGCAGGTCCAGGCGTACTACGACGGCGCCTGGCGGACCACGGGCACGCAGTACTTCGCGCTGGAGTCGGGAGGCGTGGGCGCGGTCGAGCTCACCGGCACCCCGAACACCGGCGTCCGTTTCCGGATCCGCTCCTCGTACCTCGACACGAACTCCGGCGACAACGTGAACACGACGACGCACGGCGCCTGGAAGCACTTCGTCTTCACCAGCTGATCATCCGCGGGAACCGTCGGGAGCGGCGGGGACCACCGAGAGCGCGTCCGGTCATCGACCGGGCGCGCTCTCGCGTTTCAGGAACGGCTTGTTCCGAATCATTTCGAAAGCGCTCTCCCTTACCTGCGGGTACATGTGACGATACGAACCTGCCGAAACTTGAGACCTCAACTGAGGTCACGGTCGCAAAGGAACAGGACATGACCGCCCCTGTGCCCTCGGTCCACTCAGCAGCGATACCCGTCCCGCCAGCAACATCGGCGTCCACGGCCGCACCGGCCTCGCCGACCGCGCCCGCCGGGCGGCTGCTCGTCGTGGACGACGAGGAGGGCATCCGTTCCATGCTCACCATGGCGCTGGATTTCCTCGGCTATCAGGTGACCGCCGCGGCGACCGGGCGGCAGGCGCTGCAGGCCGTCACCCGGTACGACCCCGATCTGATCCTCCTCGACGTCAACCTCCCCGACCTGGGCGGCTTCGAGGTCTGCCGGACCCTGCGCGACCGGGGCAACGCCGTCCCCGTCCTGTTCCTCACCGGGCTCGGCGGTGTCGACGACCGGGTGCGCGGCCTGGACATGGGCGGCGACGACTTCGTCACCAAGCCGTTCGAGCTGAAGGAGGTCGCCGCCCGTGTCCGCGCCCTGCTGCGCCGGGCCGGCGGCGGCCATCCCGCGCCCGACCGCAACCGCCTCCGCGCCGGCGCGGTCCAGCTCGACGCCGACGCCCACCAGGTCTGGGCCGCCGGCCGCCCCGTGGACCTCACGACCACCGAGTTCGCCCTTCTGCGCTACCTCATGGAGAACCCCGGCCGCGTCCTCTCCCGGGGCCAGATCCAGGAACGCGTCTGGAACCACCGCGACGAGGGGTCCGGCGTCGTCGACACGTACATCTACTACCTGCGCCGCAAACTGGGCGAGCCGGGCCAGACCCTCATACGGACGGTCAGGGGCGTGGGCTACCAACTGCGCGCGAACTGAGCGCGGAAGCCTCCCGGGGGAGGGGCGGGCAACGGCAGCGGGGGCTACGGGAAGCTGGGCGGCGTGGACGGGCTGGTCGGATGAGTGGGTTCACCGGGCTGGGCGAGAACATCAGGGCGGCCGGACTGCTCGCGCCGAGTGACACGTGCCGTCGGCCCCACCCCGGCCGCCCCGGCCCACCCGTCGAGCAGCCGATCCGTCCCGACCACGCGGGCCGACGCACCGTCGGCTTCTGGCTGATCGCCACCCTCACCACCCTGGGCGCGGTCGCCACCCTCTCCGCCCACACCCTCGCCCACCACCTCACCGCCCGCACCGACCAGGAGATAACGAGGTCCAGCGGGTTCGGTGGTCACGGCGGTCCGGACGCGAGCTCGGCCCCGGGGTCACCGGAGACATCGACGTCGTCATACGCCCCGGCCCCGATCCCCGTACTACGGGCCCCGTCCCTCTCCAGGAACGACCTCGTCCTCGTCCTCGACACCAAGGGCAACGTCGTGGAGCGTTACCCGGGCTCGGACGGTCTCCCCGCGTTCCCCGAGCTCACGCCCACCCGTCTGAAGGCGTACGCGGCGCGGGCGAACCCGTCGGCGTTCGGGGAGAGTTACCGGGCGATGGTGGTGCGCGCGCCGGAGGCGGGCCGGAATCACGAGGGCGGCTACATCGTCACGGCCAGGTCGACGGCGGACGACCGGCGGGCGGTCGAACGCCTCCTCCAGGTCGAGACGGCGGCCGCGCTCCCCCTCCTCGCCACCGTCCTGATCGGCGCCCGCCGCCTCGGTCGCCGTGAGGTCAGGGAGCGGCACGACACCGAGCGGCGGCTGCGCGAGTTCATGGCGACCGCAGGTCACGAGCTGCGCAACCCGCTGACCACGATCTCCGGTTACGCCGAACTCGCCCGGGTCGGCGACCCCGCGTACGAACCCATGCGGCAGGAGGCGCTCGGCCGGATCGCCACCGAGGTCGGCCGGATGAGCACACTCATCGACGAACTCGTGCTGCTGACGCGCCTGGACCTCGGCCAGCCTCTACAGCTGACCTGCGTGGACCTGGCCCAGCTGTGCCGCGACGCGGTCTCCGCCGCCCGCGACTGCCACCCCGACCGTCCCGTACGGCTGCTGCTCGCCCCCGGCGACCACACGGTCACCGGCGACCCGTTGCGGCTGCACCAACTGGTCGCCAACCTGCTGGCCAACGCCCGCGTCCACACACCGCCGGGCACCACGACCACGCTGGGCCTCGGCACGGAGGACGGCTACCGGGTGATCGAGGTCCTGGACGACGGCCCCGGAATCCCGCGTGAACTCCGCGCCCGGCTCTTCGACCCCTTCGTACGCGGTGAGGAGACGCGGGCCGCCGGCAGCGGGCTCGGCCTCAGCATCGTGACGGCGATCGCGACGGCCCATGGCGGCATGGTCACTCTCGAACCGTCCCAACCGTCGCACCGGGGAGCGTGGTTCAGAGTGCGGATCCCGGCCTCGTCATGACCCACCCGTCACAACCCACGGGTTGTGACAGGAGGTGGACTTTGCCAACGGCTGGGGAGTTTCTGATCATTCTCTGATCACACTCCAATCCCTTCCGGAGCTGCGACCGCTTAAGTGATCAACGTGCGGTGTCCACCATGTGTACCGGCGGTGTGACCTCGTACAACTCCCCTCCGAGGCCGGCCCGGCATTCGCCCTGATCGACGGCTCATCGATCTACGACGAACGGAACGACGGCTCATCGACCGGCTCGGCTAACCGGGTACGTGTTGGGCCGGCCTCAACTCCCCGCCCTGTTGCCGCAGTTCGGTCAGAAGTTGCCGAGCGTGCTCCAGGGCCCCGGCCCGCCGCCCCGGGACCCGGCCCCGCAACTCCACGAGCTCGACACCGAGTTCACGGGCTCGCCCCGCGTCCGCGACCAGCCCCCACTGATGGTGCGCCCGGTCGACCGCCGCCTCGACCACCGGGTCCTGCGCCGGCCGCCCCGCCGCGAGCCGCGCCTGGGCCACCCCCATCCAGGCCGCACAACTCCCCGCCGGGTCCCCCGCGAACATCGCCAGATCCGCCCGCACCTCCCGCCAGTGCAACACCTCTTCCGACCCGTCCCCGAACTCCCGCAACGCCCCCTGCTCCCACCGCGCGGCAAGATCAGCGGCCTCGGAATGCCGCCCGGCTTCGACGGCGACGGCGATGGCGCTATGGGGGTCGGCGACCGCAGAAGCCACGGACGAGCCACCCGCCGCAGGCCTGGGCGGCGCATTCTCCATAGTCCTGGGCAGCACGTTCCCCACAGGGCCGGACAGCGCACTCCCCACAGGCCCGGACGAAGCATGCGCCACAGGCCCGGACGAAGCATGCGCCACAGGCCCGGGGGCGTGCACCGGCAGCGGGGGCAAGGCGTTCGCCGCCGGCCCGGGCAAAGCGTTCGCCGCCAGCCCGGGCAAAGCGTTCGCCGCCAGCCCGGGCAAAGCGTTCGCCGCCAGCCCGGGCAAGGCGTTCGCCGTCGGTCCTGCCCAGTTGTTTTCAGCCTGTCCGGCGTTTGAGGACGAGCCCGGAGGGCGACTGCGGGGGGCTGGGGGCGGAGCCCCCGGGGACGGGATGGGACGGGTAGGGGCGGCGGGGGCGAATTCGGCGTACGGGGCACCCGTGCCGGGCGTCGTCGCGTCCCAGGCCAGGACCAGGTCCCCGTAACCCCCCGTCCGTGCGAGCACCTGCTCGTGGAGTACGGCCGGCCCCGGCCGCTGCCCGCTCCGCAGTATCGTCGCCAGCGCCTTCATGTACCCCGGCACGCCCACCACCCGCCGCACCCCCGCCCCCGGCGGCGCGATCCGCCCGTACACACTCACCCCGGGCCCCACCGAGAGCGGCTGCCCGGCCAACTGCCGCCACACCTCCGCGTCGGCGTGCAGATCGACGAACAAGGTCGTGGACCCGGGCGTACGCAGCCGCAGTTCCTCCACGATCCAGTGCCAGGGAAACGCCGTGTACCGCACGGTGGCCGGCGTCGTACGCGCCAGCGCCAGATGCACGAGCCGCTGCTTGCGGTCGAGTTGGAGCTGCCCGGCGAGGTACACGGTGAGCGGCCCGGGCGCGGTGGCCGCGGCGCGCAGCCGCGTGAGCACGGCCTGCGGCTCCAGCGGATCGGCCAGCTCGACCACGTTCGCCGTACCCGTGCCGGACAGCACCTCGGGCGTGACGGCCGCCAGTATGGGAAGCACGGAGGCCGCGTCCACCAGGCACCCCTTGCCCATGGGCGAGGCCGCGAGCAGCAGCACTGTTCCGGGCATCGTTCCCTCCCCATCGATCACGTTCGCCAGCCAGCACGGTAACCGCTGCGCGTGCAAACGGGGAAAGGAGCGCTCACTTCGGGTCGCCCGCACGACGAACGAAGCCGGGCACGAACACCGCGCTCCCGACATCCGACACCGTCCTCACGACACCCGACACCACCCTCACGGCACCGGACACCGACCTCACGACGTGCGATGTACTGCCCCCGGCCCCCGCCGCATCGGCTCGGACGCCCGGCGTACCGCGAAGATCGTCGTGTCGTCGTCGAGGCCGCCGCGGGTGTGGGCGAGGACGCCGTCGCGGACGAGGCGGACCAGGGACTCGGGGTCGAGGGCGGGCCCGGCGGCGAGGGCGCGGGTGAGGTACTCGCGGAGGGGAAAGAAGACACCGCTCCCGTCGCGCGCCTCCGTCACCCCGTCCGTGACCAGGAGCAACGTCTCGTCGGCGGCGAGCCGGACCGTGGACGCCCTGGGCGTCTGCGGCGCCAACTCACTGAGCCCCAGCGGGAGTCCGTCCCACAGCGGCAGGGAGCGCACGCCGTCGGGGGAGACCAGGAGCGGGGGTTCGTGGCCGAAGTTGACGACGTCCACGGTGACCGCGTCGAGCCCGGTGAGGTCCGGTCCCCAGTCGGTCCGCTCGCTGCGCAGTTCGGGGAAGTCGAGCAGCACGGCGGTCGCGAAGCGTTCGGCGTCGTCGCGGCCGACGTGCGCGCAGTACCGCACGTGCCGCAGCATGCGCGTCTCCAGCCGCTCGGCCACCGTGGCCGGTTCGGACTCGTAGTAGGCGGCCTCGCGGAACGTGCCGAGCAGCACGGACGCCGCCTCCACCGCAGCGAGCCCCTTGCCCTGGACGTCGCCGATGACGACGCGCGTGCCGTACGGGCTGGGCTGGATGTCGTAGAAGTCGCCGCCCACGCGGGCCTCGCTGTCGGCAGCGAGGTAGATCTCCGCGTGGTCGAGGCCGCCGACGTCCGGCGGCAGCTGGCGCAGCAGGATACGGCGGGTGGTGTCGACGACGGCCCGCATGTGCAGCATCCGCTCCTGCCCGCGCAGCCGTACCGCGCAGGCCAGCACGGACAGGATCCCGCCGAGGGCGACGAGGACGAAGTCGGGGAGGCCGGTGCGGTACTGGTGGGGCCAGGAGTTGTCGCCCAGGAAGTACATGAGCATGGCGAGCGCCGCGAACAGCGCCGTCGTCCAGACCCGGCAGACCGCGGCGGCCACGCCCGGTACGAGCACCAGCCAGGAGATGACCCGGAAGTCGCCGCCGGTGATCCAGTCGAGCACCGGTACGGCGAGCAGCATCACCAGCGGCGGAAGCCAGGCGATGTTGCGCCCGCGGACCCGCAGCAGGTGCTGCCGCTCGAAAGGGTCCGGCTCCCGACGCACACGCGGCACCGGCATCCGCATCCGCATGCCCCACAGCGAAACACGCCCCTACGCCCCCCGCATCCCGACCAGCCCCGCGCTGCCGACCGCGCTCCATCCCTGTCACGACTCCCGCGTCCCGACTTGCCAGGGGCTCTGCCCAGGTGTGCTCTGGTAGTCGGGGCGGAGAGTTGCGGGGGAGGGAAGAGAGGAGTGCTCCCATGGCTCATGCGGCACCCACTCCGGGCCGGCCGGTGATTCCGGGCGGGCCCTCGGCTCCGGGCGGACCCTCGGCTCCGGGCAGGTCGGCGGCGCCGGCCACACCCGATGTCTTCAGCGAGCGCGCCCACACGCTCACGAACCGGATCCTGCCCGTGGTCCTCGGCCTCGTCTACGGCTACTGGGCCGCGGCCATGAACCGCGACGCCGGCCCCATCACCGGCTGGAACGTCCTCTTCGGCTTCGTGACCGCGTTCGTGTTCGCGGCGCTCCACATCGCCGTTCAGACCGTGGCACCCCGTCTGCGCCGCGAACTCCACGCCCTCCTGTGGGCCGCCTTCGCGGGCTGCGCCTTCGGCTTCCTCTACAGCCAGGCGACACAGCACACCGTGCTGCGCTCCGCGGCCATGTCGCTCGCCGTCGCGGCGGCGTTCTTCGCGGTGAACTTCTACCGCTACTACACGCACGAGGACGCGACGGGCCACCGGCTGCGCTGATCAGGCCTCCTCCCGCTCCCAGGTACCGGAGGCCGGGGTTCCGGCGCGGGCACGGGTCCGTGCAGCGCGGCGGCCGGTCTCCCCGTTCGGCTTGTCCTGTGGGGCCATTCGCAGTCACGTGGGGCGGGAGCGCTCGCGTGGTGGTGGGCGGGGGCCTTGTCTGGAGGGGTGTCCCACCGTGCTCGCGGCACCCTGTCGGCCGTGCTGACCGTGCTCGCCTGCCTGCTCGCGCCGGTGGGTGCGCTGGCCGCGTGGGCGACGTACGAGATCGCGGACCGGACGCGGTACGAGGCGGTCATGGCGCCGCTGGCCACCGACCCGGACGTACGGGAGGCCCTCGCGGACGCGGTCGCCGCCGGGATCCTGCGCGAGGTCCGGGTGAGGCCGCCGCTGCGGCAAGCCGTACGGGACTTCACGCACGACGCGGCGCGCTCCTTCACCCGGACCGAGGCGTTCCGCGCGGCGTGGCACACGGCGAACCGCGCGGCGCACGACGCGGTGCTGAAGGCGGTGCGCGAGGAGGGCGCGTACGACGGGAACGGGGGTGCGGGCGGTGGTGAGGCGCGGGCGGTGACGCTCGACCTCGCGCCCGTCGGCGAACGCGTCAAGCGCCAACTCGTCCGCGACCACGTGCCGTTCGCCCATCGCATCCCGGTCGCGCACACCGAGTTCGAGGTGCTGTCGGCCGCAGAACTGGTTCAGCTTCGGAAGGGATATCGCGTGCTCGAAATCGCCGCGTTCTGGCTCCCGGTCGGCGCGCTCGCGCTGGCCGCCGGTGGCATTCTCGTCGCGACGCAGCGCCGCCGGGCCGTCTGCGCGACAGGCCTCGGCACGGCTCTCGGCGGCGCGCTCCTCGGCGGCGCCGTCGCCCTCGGCCGCCACCTCACCCTCGCCGACCTGCCCCCGGGCGTCTCCCCCGCGGCCGCCGGCGCCGTCTACGACGCCCTCACCGCCACCCTCCGCACCGTGACCTGGGGCCTGCTGGCCCTCGGCGCGACCGTGGCCGCGGCCGCCTGGCTCACGGGCCACCTCGTGCGACATCGCCGAGCGTCCGCAACGCCCCCGCCAACTCCGGCAGAGGAACCGACGCGAGCCCGAGCCTGACGCAGTCGGACGCGGGGGAGGGTGGGCGCGGCGGCACCCAGTCAGCGCCGGCAAGCGTGCCCGACCCCCGCCCCGCACCGGCCGCCGGACCGCTGAAGGCCGGCCCCGGAGTCACCGCCACCCCCCTCTCGGCCGCGGCCGCGCAAAACGTGTCCGCACGCCAGGGCTCCGGCAACTCCCACCACGCGTAGTACGCCCTCGGATCCCCCCGTACGGCGAACCCCGCGAGATGCTCGGCGACCAGCCGCTGCCGTGCCGCCGCATCCGCCCGCTTCGCCTCGACCAGCCGCCCGACCGTCCCGTCCCCGATCCACCGCACCCCCGCCTCCAGCGCGAACCGCCCCGCCGCCCAGCCCCCCGAACGCAATGCGTCCGCCGCTCCCTCGGCCCGCCCCACCGGCACCACCAGAAACCCGACCGTCAGCCCCGGCGCCACCCGCTTGGACAGCCCGTCGACGACGAAAACCCGCTCGGGCGCGTACGCGGCCAACGGCGGTACCTGTTCACAGCCGCCCCCTCCCGCATCTCCACCCGCATCTCCACCCGCATCTCCACCCGCCAAGAACGACCAGATCCGGTCCTCGATCACCGGCAGGTCCAACTCCCGCACCACACCGGCGAGTTCGAACCGCCGCCCCGCCCCCATCGTCACGGACGTCGGATTGTGCAACGTCGGCTGCACATACACCGCCGACAGCGGCGCCGCCCGATGCGCCGCCGCCACGGCCTCCGGCCGCACCCCCTCCCCATCCGTCGCGAGCGGCACCAGGGTCACCCCCAGCCGCCCGGCGATCTCCTTGACCAGCGGATACGTGAGGGCCTCGACACCGACGCGGCCCCCTGGCCGTACGAGGTGGGCGAGGGCCGCGGCGATGGCCTGGCGCGCGTTCCCGGCGAAGAGGAACCGGTCCGGGGCCGGGCTCCAGCCGGCCGTGGCGAGCAGCCCGGCCGCGGCCTCGCGCGCGGCGGCCGTACCGGTCGCGGGGGCCGTGCGCAGCGCGTCCGTCAGCACGTCCGGCCGCAGCAGCGGAGCGATCCCGGCGGCCAGCAGCTCCGACTGACCGGGCGCGGATGGGTAGTTGAGCTCCAGGTTCACGGGCGCCGAGCCGGCCGGCTCGGCCAGCGCCCACCCCGCCGACACCGCCGGCGCCGCCCGTACGAACGTCCCGCGCCCGACCTCGCCCACCACCAGCCCGCGCCGCACCAGCTCCGCGTACACCCGCCCGGCGGTCGACCCGGCGACCCCCCGCCGCCGCGCGAACACCCGCTGCGGCGGCAGCCGTTCACCGGGCTTCAGCCGCCCGGCGGCGATGTCGTCCGCGATGCGATCGGCGATACGCCGGTAGTCGGCCACAACCTCGTCTCCCCACGCTCAGTCTTCGCACTCATCCTTCAGTCCCAGCACATTGCACCGAGGGCAAAGATCTTATTGCACCGAGGAGTTGAGGGACCCTAAGGTCGAATCCATGACCACCTTCCTCTCATACGAGGACAAAGGGGAAGCATCCCCATCCCTCCCCCTCGTCCTCGTCCACGGCCACCCCTTCGACCGCACGATGTGGCACCCCCAGATCACCGCGTTCGCCGCCTCCCGCCGTGTGATCGCCCCCGATCTGCGGGGCTACGGCCGGTCCCCCGTCGTCCCGGGCGTCACCCCGCTCTCGACGTTCGCCGAGGACATCGCCACGCTCCTCGACGACCTCGGTGTCTCCGACTTCGTCCTCGGGGGCCTCTCCATGGGCGGCCAGATCGCGATGGAGTGCTGTCGCCAGTACCCGCACCGCGTCCGCGGCCTCCTCCTCGCCGACACCTTCCCGGCCGCCGAGACGGCGGAGGGCAGGCGCGCCCGGAACGCCATGGCCGACCGGCTGCTGCGTGAGGGCATGACGGGGTACGCCGACGAGGTGCTGTACAAGATGGTCGCGCCGTACGCGGACGCCGGGGTCGCGGCCCATGTGCGCCGCATGATGACGGCCACCGACCCCGAGGGCGCCGCGGCGGCCCTGCGCGGCCGCGCCGAACGCCCCGACTACCGTGACCTGCTCACCCGCGTCACCGTCCCGGCCACGGTCGTCGTCGGCGCCGACGACGAGTACACCCCCGTCTCCGACGCCGAGGCCATGCACGCAGCCCTCCCCGACTCCACCCTCCACGTCATCGACGGCGCCGCCCACCTGCCGAACCTGGAGCGCCCGGAGGAGTTCAACAAGGCGCTGGAGCACTTTCTGGCACGGCTGGACTGAGGGCGGCCCCGGGGACGAGGTTCACCCGTTTGGCCTACACCGAGTGCGGCGCTCCCCCCGCCGCGTGAGCATGCGGGTGAGCTGTCCATCCGTCGGAGGAGGCCCTCATGGCCCAGCACAGCACCGCACCGCGTTCGAACACGTCGCAGGAGACGTCGACGCCCCACCGGGAGACCCGCTCGGAGTGGGCCCACGGCGGGATGGTCTTCGCCGGTGTCCTGATGATGGTCATCGGCGTCATGGGCATCCTCAACGGCATCGCGGGGATCGCCACGGACGACGTGTATGCGGACCTCGGGACCTACGTCTTCAAGTTCAGCCTCACCACGTGGGGCTGGATCCACCTGGTGCTCGGACTCGCCGTCCTGGGCACCGGCTATGCCGTCATCCAGGGCCGCGACTGGGCCCGTGCCGTGGGCATCGCCCTGACGTCCCTGTTCGCCATCGAGTACTTCATGTTCCTGCCGTACGCCCCCGTCTGGTCCGTCATCTGCATCGGCATCGCGGTGTTCGTGATGTGGTCCCTGGCGACGGCCCCGGATTCCCACGCGCGGATGTGACTCCGCCGGACGCGTAAGAGCTCGGGGTACCTGCGCGTCGGCGGGTGCGGGTGGTGTGTGGTTGCTCGCGCGGTTCCCCGCGCCCCTGAAAAGCAGGGGCCGTGTCCTTCAGGGGCGCGGGGCTGTGTCGATCAGCGGCTCCGCCGCGGGGCGCGAGAAGCCCCATCCACCCGCACCCGACCGCGCAACCTTCTCTGCACTCCACCCGTCCTTAAAAGGACCTGGCAACAAGAACGAAAGGCCCCGGCCCGTGGAGAGCGCGACCATCGAGCGGCCGGAGCCGATGCCGGAACCCGCACCGGAAGCCGGGCCGACCCCGCGGAAGCGGCACCGCGGCAAGGCCTTCCTCGCCGCCCTGCTCCTCCTCGGCGTCAGCGTCGTCGTCGCCTCCCGCGCGGCCGGCATCGACGCCTTCACCCCGGTCCCCCAGCTCCTCGCGTTCCTGCCCTGGCTCCTCGCCCCCACCGCCCTGGCCCTCCTCCTCGCGCTCGTCGCCCGCTGGTGGATCGGCCTGACCTGGGGCGTGGTCGTCCTCGGCGCGCTCGCCTGGTACATCGAGCCGTACGGCAAGGCGAGCGAGCCGGGCGGGACGGTGCTCGCCGAGGTACGGGTGATGACGTCGAACGTGCAGTTCGGCCGGGGCACCGACGCCCTCATCAAGGCCGTACGCCGCGACCGCCCCGACATCGTCTTCGTCGAGGAGTGCGAACTCACCTGCTCGGCCCGTCTCCGCGACACCCTCGGCGACCTGAGCGGCGAAACCCCTGCCTACCCCCACCGCCAGTCCATCGAGGGCTACGGCTCCACCGGCTCCGTCATCCTCAGCCGTTACCCCCTCAAGTCCGCCGACCCGATCCCCGGCACGATGGGCATGCCCGGCGCGGTCGCCGACGTCGAGGGCCACCCCGTACGGCTGCAGCTGGCGCACCCCATGCCCCCGCTGCCGGGACAGCTGGACACCTGGCGGCGGGAGCTCGGCGCGCTGCGGGCGTACGCGGCGAAGGACGCCCGGACACCGACCATCCTGGCCGGGGACTTCAACGCCACCCAGGACCACGCGACCTTCCGCGCCATCCTCGACACGGGCCTCAGCGACGCCGCGCGCCTGGCCGGGCAGGACCGGAGGCCGACCTGGCCCTCCCGGACGACCCCGCGGATCGGCGCCCAGATCGACCACGTCCTCGTCTCCTCGAAGGACTTCTCCGCACGCGAGGTCCGCTTCCGGGAGCTGTCCGGCACCGACCACAACGCCGTCACCGCGGACCTCGCCCTTCACCGGCGCGGGTGAACCAAAAGGTCACAAACACCCCCCAGAAACCCCGTTCTCCCCCGGTCATAATGGGCGCATGTCCCGCCCGTTCCCCATCGGCCTCGCCCCGCCCGACTGGCTGGTGCGGAACCTCCGGCCGCAGCCGGCGCCGATCAACCGGCCGGCCGTCGGGCGCGCGGCGGTCGCGCTGACGCTGCCGCTCGTGCTCGGCCTCGCCGCCGGCCGGCCCGAGTACGGCGCACTCGCTTCCATGGGCGCCCTCTCGGGCGTCATCAGCGACACGGCGGACGCGTACCGGATGCGGCTGCTCAACATCGCGATCCCACAGCTGTTCAGCGCCGTGGGCATCACGCTCGGCTCGCTGGTCCACGGCCAGGGCTGGGTCACCGTCGCCGCGCTCACCGGGGTCGCGCTCGTCTCCGGGATGATCTCGTCGATCGGTGCCGTGGCCTCCGTGTCGGGGCTGCTGCTGCTCCTCAACTCGGTGGTGGGCGCGGGCCTCCCGATGCCGGGGGAGTGGTGGCTGGCCCCGCTGCTGATGTCCGGCGGCGGCCTCCTCGTCCTCGCCCAGGCCCTGCTCGCCTGGCCCCTCAGGGCGGGCGTACCGGAACGGGCGGCCGTCGCGGACACGTACCGCAAGGTCGCGGACCTGCTCGCGGCCACGACAGTGGACGCCCCGAACGGCGACGAAGACGCGTACGACGCGGCCCGGCGCTTCGTCACCCAGTCCCTCAACCAGTCCTACGACCTCGTCCTCGCCCGCCGCGCCCGGCACCACGGCCGCAGTCCCGAACTGGTGCGGCTGCTGGCCCAGTTGAACGCGATCACCCCGCTGGTGGAGGCAGCCCCGGCGGTACGGCTGTCCGGCCGGCCACTGCCCGCCGAGATCCCGACAGCCGTACGCCATCTCGCGGAGGCCGTCGAGACGGGGTACTCGGGGCCGCTGGGGCTGGCGCTGCCGAAGCCCGGGAGCGAGATCGGGCGGGCGGTCGACCAGGCGCTGCGGCACGCCGCCGACGTCGCCACCGAGAAGTCACCGGACGCGCTGAAGAAGGCCGGCGACCGGGCCGGCCGCCCCGCCCCGCTGGGCGTGCGCGCCGTCCGGGTCGCGCGGAACGTCGCCCTCTCCGGCGCCTCCTGGCGCTACGGCCTGCGTCTCGCGCTGTGCATCGGCATCGCGCAGGCCCTGGTGTCGCTCGTGCCCGTGCCGCGCTCGTACTGGGTGGCGCTGACCATCACGTTCGTGCTGAAGCCGGACTTCGGGTCGGTCTTCTCCCGGGCGCTGCTGCGGGCGCTCGGCACGGTCGTGGGGCTCGTGGTCGCGGCCGGGATCCTCACGGAGGTGCCGCGCGGCTGGTGGGACGTGCCGGTGATGCTGCTGCTCGCGCCGCTCATCCCGGTGTTCACCCCCCGGGGCTACGGCTATCAGACGGCCGCCATCACGCCGGTGATCCTGCTCCTCTCCGACATCCTCAACCACCAGGGCACCGGTCTGCTGGTGCCGCGTCTCGTCGACTCCCTCATGGGCTGCGCGATCGCCCTCGTCGCGGGCTATCTGCTCTGGCCGGAGAGCTGGCACGCACGGGTCGGCGACCGGCTCGCGAACGCGGTCGCCGACACGGCCGAGTACGTCGAACGCGCCTTCGGGGAGGGCCCGGCGGACCCCGCCGGACGGGCCCGGATGCGCCGCCGCCTCTACCGGGACCTGTCCGCCATCCGTACGGAGTTCCAGCGGGCCCTGACCGAACCGCCGCCCATCGGCCGACGGGCCGCCGCCTGGTGGCCGCTGGTCGTGGCGGTCGAGCGGATCATCGACGCGACGACGGCCGCGCGGGTCCGGATCAAGCAGGGCGCGGAGCCGCCGTCCACCGCCGAGGTCGGCCAAGTGACTCTGCAGCTGCGGGAGCTGGCGGGGGGACTGCGGAAGACGAACGTCCTCTACGAGGTCCGCTCCGACCTCAGCGGACCGCCCGGGAGCGTGCTGGAGCCACTGCGCCAGGAGGTGGCGGCGGCCCGGACGATCGCGTCGCCCCACTGAGCCCAGGGTCTCTCTGGTCCCCAGGTCAACCCGACGCAGGGCGCCGAATCGTTACGTCATCCCCGCACGGGTGACGGGGGGCGAGTTCGCAGGCGGAAAGGCGCAATGATCAATCCTGTTGAACCGCCCTACCTATAAGGGGATTTTTCATGCGTCGCACCGCGACCGTCCTGCTCGGAACCTTCGCCCTCGCCGGCGCCATGGCCCCGGCCGCCAACGCGATCCCGGACCCGGTCGGCACCGCCACCTGTGTCGCCGAGACCCCGGCCGGCGTGACGGAGCTCGCCGACCCGGCCGCGCTCCTCGACCCGGCCGGTCTCGTGGACCCGGCGGGCCTCCCGGGCGTCAGCTGCCTGGCTCCCTGACCTCCGCGGCAGCCCGAAGACGTGCGGGCCGTCC